>JBJTPA010000177.1:0-14127 GCA_046074885.1 Planctomycetaceae bacterium | reverse complement strand
GAGGTGAACATCATCCAGGCCTACCCCATCCTCGTGCGGCCGCGCGGCCGGCCGGCCGTGGCGCTCATGGTGGACAACACGGAGATCGGCCTCGAGACCCTCGGTAGCAAGGGGTTCGCGATGATCACCGAGGGCGATCTCGACGAGGAGGGGTGACCCCGGCCGGTGATCCGGGCGCCGTGCCCCCCGCGTGCCGGCGGATCAGTCGCCGAACATCCCGTCCGGCTTCCCCTGCACCTGCCGCACCACGACCCGCTGGACCTGGTCCCACGCGACCGCGGTCAGCGTGACGGTGCCGTCGGGGGCGAGCGCCGCGAACACGGCGTGGTCTCCGCACGACCAGCGGGGATCGTAGAACTCGGGCAGGATCACCCCGCCGCCGGCGAGGTGCACCTCGACGACGCCGCCGTGGGACCGCTCCTGCCAGAGCCGTGCCACGAGCCGCGCCGTGGGATGGTCGATCTCCCCGACGTCGATCGCCCAGTCCACGGCGGCCTCGGGCACGCCGGCCGCGGGTGCGGCCGCGGTGGCGGCCCCGCCCACGAAGTCCCACAGCGGCTCCGACCCGGCCGCCGGCGGACCGGCGGACGGCGGGGGCGCGCCGACATCGACGATCGGCGGCGGAACTGCGGCCTCTTCGGGACGCGATTCGACCTCGGCGGGCACGTCGGCCGCCATCTCGGCCGGCTCCGACCGCACCTCCTCCGGCCGCACCTCGAGCCCCGGCGGGATCGGGATGGCCACGGGCACGCCGCAGCCCTGCTTCGAGCAGTTGCCACGCTTCCCCGCGAGGGAGGCATCGACCACGATCCGGTGCCCCTTCGAGCAGAAGAAGATGATCTTGTCGCCGACGAGCCGCGGCGCGGTGCGACCGCCGCCCGATCCGGACGGGGACTTGGCCTGAGCCAGGACCTTGGCCGCCTCCTCGGCGGAAAGCACCCGCGTCCTGTCGTCGGACTCGCTCGTGATGGCGGCCAGCCGGGCCGCATCCTCGGCGGTGAGGATCCTGGTCTTGTCGTCTGCCACCTGCATGCTCCCGGTGCCGCGTGCCGGACCGCCGCAGGCCAGTGTACCGCGGGAGGCGCCGCTTGACGCGGAGGCGACGGCCTCTGACACTGCCGCGTGTCGGTCCGCCGGACCCCGGCGCGTCGATCGCCGCCCCGCGTTGCAGGCTCCCCATGGCCATCCTCGTCGTCTGCCCAGGCTGCACCTCCCGGTTCACGGTGAGCGACCAGTACGCGGGGAAGACGGGGCCGTGCCCGAAGTGCAAGAAGCCGATCACGGTGCCGCGGCCGCAGGCCGACGCCGTCACGATCCACGAACCCGAGCGCCCCACGGCCGCCGCCCCGGGATCGAGGCCGGCCACGGTGCCCTTCCGGAGCCTCGACCGGCCCGTTCCCCCCCTGGCATTCGCGCTGGGGGGAGCCGGGGCCGTGATGCTGCTCGTCGCGGCGTGGCTCGTCGGCGCCCTCGGCGGGGGGCCGCCGACCTGGCTCGCGCTCGTGACGGCCTTCCTCGTGGGCATTCCCTGCGCCGCGATCGGCTACGCGGCCCTCCGCAACCGCGAGATGGAGGCCTACCGGGGCTCGAGCCTGCTCCTCCGCTGCACGGCCTGCGCCGCGGTCTACGCGGCGCTGTGGGCCGTCCGCGGCTTTCTGCCCGACGACGCGGTCCGCGAGATGTGGCAGTGGCTCGTCATCGCCCCCGCGTTCGCGCTGCCGGGCGCGCTCGCGGCGGTCGTCGCCTTCGACCTCGACTGGAGCACGGCCACCGCCCACTTCTCCTTCTACGTGCTCTTCACGTCGCTGCTGCGGTGGCTGGCCGGCCTGCCGCCGCTCTGACGATCCGACGCATGCCGATCGCCCTGCTCCCCGAGCTCGCCGCACTCGACGTCGCGTCCGACGGCGTGCGGATCCCGCCGGGCGTCACCGTCCCGCTCACGCCGCGGGTCCGCGCGCTCCTCGACACGGCCGAGGTCCGCCGCCTGGCCCGCGTCGGCCAGCTCGGCCTCGTGTCGCTCGTCTATCCCGGCGCCGTCCACTCGCGGCTCGAGCACTCCCTCGGCGTCTACCGGCTGGCCCTCGAGTTCCTCGCCCGCCTCGGCCGCGACGGGCGGTTCGCCGCCGCCGTCGGGCCGGACGACGCCGCGGCCTTCGTCGCGGCCGCCCTGCTCCACGACGTGGGCCACTGGCCGTGGTGCCACCCGATCGAGGACATGGGCCTGCCGGGAATCCCGCGGCACGAGTCGCTCGTCCGCGGAATCCTCTCCGGGAGCGCGGCCGGCAGGGTGCTCGAACGCGATTGGGGCCTCGATCCCGGGCGGGTCGCGAGCCTGATCGAGGGCACGGCGCGCGACCCGGCGGGGCGCATCCTCGCGTCGCTCCTCTCGGGCCCGGTGGACGTGGACAAGATGGACTACCTGGCCCGCGACAGCCTGCACGCGGGCGTGCCCTACGGCCGCAACTTCGACCAGGACCGGCTGCTCGCCAGCCTCTGCCTCGACGAGGCCGGCTCGGCGCTCGCGATCACCGACAAGGGCCGGACCGCCGCCGAGCTCCTGGTGTTCGCCCGCTACGTGATGTTCAGCGAGGTCTACTGGCACCATGCCGTGCGGGCCGCCACCGCGATGCTGCAGCGGGCGGTGTGGGTCGTCCGCGACCGGCTCGACGTGCCGGCGCTGGTGCGGAGCGACGACGCCTCGTGCGCCGCGATTCTCCGGGCCGCCGCGGCCGGCACGCCCGCGGCGCCGCTCCTCGACGGGCTCTTCGGCCCCGTCCGGCGGCTCTACAAGCGGGTCGCCGCCTGGGACGCCGCGGGCAGCCCGGCCCTGCACCGCGCCCTCGCGGGACGGCCCCACGCGGCGATGGCGGCCGTCTCGGCGCGGCTGGCCGGCCTCGTCTCCGCGCGGCTCGGCCGACCGGTCGCCGCCGACGACCTGCTCATCGACGCGCCGCCCGCAGAAAAGGAGGTGGAGTTCCGGCTGCAGGTGCGCGTGGCGCCCTCGCGGGGCGCCGGCGGAAGCCCCGCCTGGCGGCCGCTCGAGGATCTCTCGCCGGTCGTCCGCAGTCTCGCCCGCGAGCAGTTCGACGACCTCGTCAAGCGGGTGCGTGTCTTCGCGGACCCGGAAATGGCCGAGGCCGTCGCGGGCTGCGACGGCCTCGAGGCGCTCGTGGTCGAGGCGGCCGCCGGCTGACCGGCGGCCGTGCCCGTCACTCGCAGGGCAGCTTGCCGTCGGCGATCAGGTCGCCGAACGTCTTGCCCGCCACGGTGCTGGGCAGTTTCGCGACCTCTTCGAGGGCCTTGCGAATCTTGTCCTTGTCGTCCTTGTCGGCCTTCTTGTCGAGCAGCTTGTCAAGCGCCTCGCCGTAGGCGTTACGGTTCTTCTTTTCCTTGCCGACGTGGCACACGTTGCATTTGGCCGTCTCCACCGCCGCGGCCAGCGGCGTGCCTTCCTTGACGTAGACGGCCTTGAACTCGTCCTGGAACTGCTTGATCGCGAAGGCGGGGGCCGGTGCGATGGCGGCCATGGTGGCCAGGGCGAGGACGAGGACGCACGCGTGCCTGCAGCTGCGGGACATTCGGATCGCTCCGGGGAGGTGTGCGGAGCCCGGCCCCGTTCCGGGACCGCAGGCGCCGCGAACTGTCATCAGACCCCGCCCCGCCCGGGCCGTCAAGAATCGCGTCGGCCGACGGCGGAGGCTCACCCGGGCGGAACCCGCTCGAGGGCGGCACGGACCCACAGAGCGGCCACCACCGCCGCGAGGATCGCGAGCGGCACGAGCCACGGGGCGACGGCGGGCCGCCGGACCGGCTCGGCCACGAGGGCGGCCAGCGCCGCGGACGCCGGGGCGGCGCCCACGGGCCGGATCCCCTCGTCCTCGGCGAAGGCCAGCAGGTCGGCCACCAGCTCGGCCGGCCGCTGGTGGCGGGCGGCGGGATCCTTCTCCATGAGCCGGGCCACGATCGCGGCGAACCGCGGAGGCACGTCGGGCCGCAACTCGTCGAGCGCGGGCGGCCGCGACTGCTGGTGCTGGAGCAGCTTCTGCACGAGCGTGCCCTCGGCGAACGGAGGCCTGCCGGCGAGCATGAAGAAGATGGTGCAGCCGAGCGAGTAGAGGTCGCTGCGGACGTCGGCCTCGCGGGCGTCGCGGGCCTGCTCGGGGGCGATGTAGTCGAACGTGCCGAGCGTGACGCCGCTGGCGGTGAGGTCGCCGTCGCCGGCCACGGGGGCCAGGCGGGCCAGGCCCATGTCCACGATCCGCGCCCGGCCGGCCGGCGTGATCACGATGTTGGAGGGCTTGATGTCGCGGTGCACGACGTCGCGGCCAAACGCGTGCTCCAGCGCGTCGGCCACCTGGATGGCGACGTCGATGGTGCGGGCCAGGTCGAAGGGCCCGTCCTCGCGGACCATGTCGCGGATGTTCCGCCCCTCGATGTACTCGAAGACGATGTAGTGCCAGCCGGCGTCGGAGCCGACGGCGTGCACGCGACCGATGTTCTCGTGGTCGAGCCGCGCCGCCGACTGGGCCTCGTTGCGGAACCGCCGCAGCATCTCCTCGTCGTCGGCCTGCCGCCCGGCGAGCACCTTGACGGCGACGGTGCGGTCGAGCGTGGTGTCGAGGGCCTTGAACACGGCCCCCATCCCGCCCCCGCCGACGAAGGCGTCGAGCCGGTAGGGGCCGAGCATCGTGCCCTCGAGCGCGCGGCCGATGTCGGCGGACGACGACGGGGCGGCCGCCGAGATCACCGTGTCGTCGTCCCGGCGTTCGCGGAGCGCTGAGCGGGAGCCGATCTGCGAGCCGGGCACGGAGGTGGAGGCGTCGTCGGGGGCGGCCATGCCGCGACCGTACCACCGCCTCGCGCGGAGGGTCAACGCGCCGGCCGGTCCGCGCCGCGTCCGCGTCCGCGGCAGCCGCCCCGGCCCGGTTGGCGCACGAAAAACCCCGCCCCTCGCGTGGCGAGGGGCGGGGCGTTCGCAGGTTCGAGATCGTCTCTGGACCGGATCAGGCGGCCGCGGCCCGGCCGGCGAGCCGCCGCTTCCGCTTCAGCCAGTTGGCTCCGCAGAGGCCCACGATGCCGAAGGCGGCCAGCGTGATCGTCTCCGGCTCAGGCACCGGCGCCACCGCGGCGATGCCCGCCACGCGGAAGCCGTTGGCCTCGCTGACCGTCGTGATGTAGGCGTTGCGGTTGATGTTCCAGTTCGCGATCGAGGCCGACGCGATCGAGTAGTTGCCCGAGACGGAGAACCACGCGCCACTGGCGTTGCCCGTGTCGGTCATCTCGGTCACGTTGCCGAGCATGTCGAAGAGACCGTAGGGCGACACGCTGTTGGGGTTCGAGCCGACCGGCAGGGCGGCGTAGCCCGGGATGAGCGTGCCGGTGTTGTAGACCGCCACGTTGGTGCCCGCGCTGGCGACGCTCGTGGCGGTGGGCTGCGTGCTCGAGCTGTTCTGCCAGGTGTTCCAGGTGGACGTGTTGGGGTTGAAGAAGGCCGCCTTCACCCACTCGTTGGCACTCGGCAGGAAGAACTTGTCGGTGGTGCCCGACGTGGTGTAGCCGGCGTTGCGGGCGACCGTGGTGGATCCGGTGCTGCCCGACGAGATCGTGTAGGCACCGGTGTTGAGGATCGTGTTCAACGTCGTGGTGTTGCTGGTCGCGACCTGGCCCGCGTTGAGCCAGTTCACGAACCGGGCTGCGCTCGTCCACGTGACGTTCGTGACCGGCAGGTTCCCGTCAACCACGGGAGCGTAGGTGTAGGAGCCGCCCACGACGGTCCGGGAGATGCCGAACGTCGAGGTGCTGCTCCACAGGGTCTGCACGTACGCCGGCGCTGACGTGCTCGTGGCCACGGCGTTGAGGAAGTCCGCGTACTGCTGGCGGGTCGTCTCCGTCTTGGAGACGCGGTAGGTGTAATTCACGCTGCCGATGCCGCCCGGGATCGTCGCCCAGGTGCCGGAGGTGTAGGCCGCGTTCGAGCCGGTGACCGTGGTGCCCCAGTTGATGGTCACCGCGTGGGCGTTCGAGGCCACGGCCGCGAGTGCCAGGGCCACGCATCCGGCGAACGCCCGGAGATTCGCCATCCGCGCGCCGCGGCCGGACCCCCAGGTCCACCGCTTGTTGCGGCGGCAGTGCATGCCGCTCACGCGGGTCGGAGCCGAGCCCTGCCGCCGATACTCGGGGTGGCGACTCCTCTTCTTCATCGGCTCGCGATCCCGACCGAAGTCGGCCGCGTAGCTCGCGTCCGTCTCGTAGGTGTAGGAACCCAACGCTGCGCTCATGACTCTGCTCCTTCGCGAAAATGCCCCGGATGTGGGACGACCTCGAACCCGTGATGCCCCGGCCACGCGGCCGACGGCGACGAACCTCCTGCGAACTAGGCGAACTGGAACTCCCCGCGCCGCTCGACGAGCCGACGGGCGTCGGTGAGCAGCGACACCAGGGCATCGCCGCCGGATACGCCCGGCAGGTACACCCAGGCCCCGATCTGCCGGGCCCACAGCTCCTCGTCCACGCTGTCCTCGGACCCGCAGACGACGACGAGCGTGCCCGGACGGGCGGCGAACTCCTCGACGATCTCGACCGTGTCGTTGACGCGGTCACCGATCGGGCGGGCGACGTCGGCGATGACGAGCTGGTAGTCGCCGTCGATCGCCGCCTGGAGGTCCGCGGCGTCCTCGGGCGCGTCGCAGGCCGACCAGCCGCTGAGTTCCGTCACGGCGTCGAGCCGGCCGCGGAGACCGCGATCGCCCGACAGCACCAGGCACTTCAACAGTCCCGGGACGCGGGCCGGGCGGGCGGCGGCGGGCTGACCGCCCAGCGACCTCACCTCCTCGGACGTGATCCCGACAGCGATCACCATCATGTTGCACCTCTTTCTCGACTCGGCGTCCGCGGCACCCGGGGGCGACGGCCCCCGCGGCACTCCGCGGCAGGAGGAGGCAATGCACGCCCCGTGCCAGACACCCGTGGGCGTTCGCGAACGAGGCCAACGCGCCTGGAATTCAGCGGTGAAAGCGGCCCCGGATTTTTTTGCCGACCACGGGGCCGTCCCCGTGGTCAATCACCGGATCGGGGAGCGCCGCGAGGGGATCGCCGCCAACACCGGCCGGGTTTTCCCGCGAAAAGCCTGCTTTTCACCGGCGTGGTGAGGTCTCACCATCGCGGTGGGCGGCGTCCGGCCGCCCGGCCGGGGCCTCGCTTGCCGCCATCACGCGGCGGCCTGTAGGGTCACTGCTCCGGCCCGAGGGCCGACAAAACGCGGAACGATCGCGGTCCATGCCGTCCGTCATCACGTTCGTGTGCCAGTTGGGCGTCCTGGAGGCGAAGGCGGTGCTGCTCGCCGCATCGCTGCGGCGGCACCTCTCTGAAACGGCCCGCCTCGTGGCCTGCCTGCCCGCGCCCGAGACCACCTGGGGTCGGCCGACCCGCCGCACGCTCATGGCGCTGGAGGCGCTCGGAGCAGACGTCGTCCGGGTCCGCAACCCGATCGACGACCGCTACCCCATCGGCAACAAGATCGCCTGCCTCGTCCCCCCCGCCGGCGCCCCGGCCGACCGGGTCATCTTCCTCGACAGCGACATTCTCTGCACCGCGACGTTCGCACCCGACCGCGATCTGGCCGGAGACTTTTGTGCGAAGCCCGCCGACTTCGCCACGTTCCGCGGCGGTCCCGACGAGTGGGCGCGGCTCTATGGCCTGTTCGGCCTCGCCGCCCCGACCCGCCGGATGGTTGCGACCGTGTCAGGCGACGAGACCTGCCCCTACTTCAACGCCGGGGTTGTCGGCGTGCGTGCCGACGCCGGGCTGGCGGAGGTCTGGGCCGATTCCTGCCGCCGCATCGATGCCGAGGAATGGGTGCCCTCGCGGCGGCCGCATCTCGACCAGATCGCCCTGCCGATCGCAGCCGCCCGGTGCGGCCTCGAATGCACGTTGCTCGACGAGGATCTCAATTTCCCGGCCCACGTCCGGCCGCTGCGATCCGGGCCGCCCGTGCTCTGCCACTACCATGACCCCGGCATCGTGGCCCGCGAGCCCATGCTCGCCACCCTCGTTGCATCCCTCGTGGCCGAGGAGCCGGCGGTCCGACCGGTGGTCGAGACCGACCCGGCGTGGCGGTGCGTGCCGCTGCCGCCACGCCGCACGTGGTGGCCCGGCCTGGCGCGTCCCACGGCGCCGGTACTGGGCGGCGCCCCACCGGCCGCCGCCCCGAACGACGTGCCGGCCGCGGCGCTCGCCGACGCACTGGCGAGATCCCCCACACCGCGCGTGCTGCAGACGCTCGTGGACGTCTCGCGTCGCCGTTTCGGCTGGTTCACGAGACACCCGTCGCGCGCCTTCGAGTATCCGTGGGTCGTCGATCGCCTCGCCAGCCTGCGGTCGGGCGCCGTCGTGGACGTGGGGGCCGGGGTCTCGCCCGTGCCGCTGTTCCTGGCACTGCGCGGGCTGCGGGTGACGACCGTGGACGACTCGACCGTCGTCCGCGATCCCGCGGCCGGCACCGATGGCTGGGACGAGTGGGGCTTCCTCGACTACGCCGCCCTCGATCCCGCAATCCACTCGTTCAACGGCGACGCGATCGACCTCGACCTGCCGCCGGGCTCGTGCGCGGCCGCCTACTCGGTCAGCGTGATCGAGCACGTTCCCGCCGCGACCCGCCGCCGGCTCTGGCCCAGGATCGCCGCCTGGCTGGCGGCCGGCGGTCGCCTGCTGCTCACCATTGACCTCGAGCCCGGGACCGATCGCCTGTGGAACCGCGCCTCCGGACGCGAGGTCGATCCGCCCGGAACCCACGGCGACCTCGGGGCGCTGACCGCCGAGCTGGCCGGCACCGGTCTCGTCGCCGGCCAGCGGACCGACCTGCGGGGACTGCCGGGCATGCGGGCCGACGTGGCCCTGCTCGAGTTCACGAAGTCCTGACCGCGCGCCGGGAGCGTCGCCATGACCCGCTGTTTCGACTCGGCACCGGTCGTGATCGGCGGCGTCGGGGGCAGCGGCACCCGCGTGGTCGCCGAGATCGTCGAGTCGCTCGGATTCTTCATCGGCGACGACCTCAACCACGCCCGCGACAACATGCGGCTGGCCCGCCGCTTCGACGAGATCCAGTCGCGGGTGCCCGGCCCTCCCGACGGTGCGGCCGACATCTCCGACATCCTCGACGCGTTCGAGCGCGAGATGCACGCCGCCTTCCTCGACCAACCCCACCGCCGCGCCGGCTGGGGCTGGAAGGTGCCGGCGAACTTCTTCATCCTCCCGCAGCTCGCGCGGCACTTCGGCCCGTTCCGCTACGTGCACGTCGTCCGCCACGGGCTCGACATGGCCTTCAGTTCCAACCAGAACCAGACGCGGAACTTCGGCCGTCACTACGGCGTCGATGCGGCGGCGCGGCCGCTCCCGGAGGCGTCACTTGCCTACTGGATCCGGGCCAACACCCAGGCCATCGAGACGGCGCGGCGACTCGGCATCGATCATCTCGTGGTGAACTTCGACCGCCTCTGCGCCGAGCCGGGTCCCGGCGTCGGGGGCCTGCTGCGGTTCCTCGGCCGTGACGGGCTCGACCCGGCCCGGTTCGCCTCGCTCGTCGAGCCGCCGGCGTCGATCGGCCGGCATCGCTCCGAGAGCCTCGCGTTCGTCACCGACGCCGACCGGAGCGCGATCCGCGGCCTCGGCTTCGAGGTGGCATGAGGCGCATGCGGACGTCGGGTATCCTTGGGTCCGTGGGCCTCTCCCGGACCGGCCCTTTCCCCCTCCAGCTCGCCTCCATCCCCGGAGCATCTGCGTCATGGATTCGACCGCATCGCCCGTCACCGCCGCCCGCCCGACCCGCCGCTCCGCCCTCGGCGGCGCCGCGGCCTCCGTCGCGGCCGGCCTCATGGTGCATTCTTCCGAGGCGGCCGGCGAGACCCGCGAGATCCGGCTCGCGCTCGTGGGCTGCGGCGGCCGGGGCGCCGGGGCGATCCAGAACTCGCTCACGATCAACCAGGGCGTGACGCTCGTCGCCGCGGCCGACCTCTACGAGTCCAAGTGCGCCTCGCTCCGCAAGACCCTGCAGGAGAAGTTCGCCGACAAGGTGGCGATCGACGACGCGCGGATGCACGGCGGCCTCGACGGCTACAAGCGCGTGCTCGACGACAAGGACGTGGACGTCGTGCTGTTCGCCACCTCCCCGGGCTTCCGTCCCGCCTACGTGAAGGCGGCCGTCGAGGCCGGCAAGCACGTGTTCGCCGAGAAGCCCGTCTGCGTCGATCCGGCGGGCTACCGGACCTGCCTCGAGGCCCACGACCTGGCGGTGCGGAACGGGACGGCGATCGTCACCGGCACGCAGTACCGCCGCCAGAAGAACTACATCGGCGCGGTCGAGCAGATCCGCCAGGGGGCGATCGGCGACATCGTCAGCGCCACCACCCGCTACTGCTCATCGGGCATCTGGTACCGGGCGCGGAAGCCGGGCATGAGCGACGCCGAGTACCAGCTCAACAACTGGTACCACTTCATCTGGCTGAGCGGCGACCAGATCGTCGAGCAGGCGGTGCACAACATCGACGCGGTCAACTGGGTGATGGGCGCGAATCCCGTGTCGGCCTTCGGCTCGGGTGGCCGGTTCACGCGGCCCGACGACAGCGAGCTGTGGGACAGCATGACCATCGACTACACGTATCCGGGCGACCGGATCGTGTCGTTCATGTGCCGCCAGATCCCCGGGGCCGCCAGCGACAACGACACGACCGTCTACGGCACCACGGGCACCTGCCACATCGCCGCCATCGACGGCGGCTCGCGGATCCTCGACCGGTCCGGCAAGAAGGTCTGGGAGATGGGCGGTCACATCGCCGACGCCTACGAGCAGGAGCACAAGGACCTCGTCGACTCGATCCGGGCCGGCACGCCGATCGTCGAGCTCGCGCAGACGGCCGACAGCTCGCTCGTGGCCGTGCTCGGCCGGGTGGCGGCCTACACGGGCCAGCGGGTGACCTTCGACTTCCTCGCGAAGGAGTCGAAGCTCGACCTGTTCCCGAAGGAGCTCGCCTGGGACGGCTCGTTGCCGGAGCCGAAGTTCGCGGTGCCCGGCAGGACGAAGCTGGTGTGAGACGGCGGCCCCGCCGCGCCTGACACCTGACACCTGACGCGAGGCGCGCCGGGCTACTCGACCTCTTCGACGGTGCCGTCCGGCCGGATGTCCACCTCGCGGATCTTGCCGTTCTTCGCACGGCCGCGAATCTCGTAGGTGCCGTTCGACTTCAGCCAGACGGTGTCGAACTCCACGCCGGGAAGCTTCTCCCGGGCGGTGGTCAGGAGGGCGGGGGGCACCTCGTCGATCCGCAGGGTTTTCACGGGTTGTCGCTCGCCCTGGCAGCCGAAACAGGCGGCGGCGAGGAGGCCGCAGGCGAGGGACGTGGCACGTCGGGGCGGCATGCAGTGCATCATTCGGCTCCGGAGACCGACTCGCCCTTCGCCCGGGTCGAGAGGGCCTTGTAGGTAGTGTAGTCCACCGACGAACCAAGGAAGGCCACGTGGCCGTCCACGAAGGCGAACGTGCAGCCGCCGACGTGCGGCGACGAGAAGTTGTTGATCTCCGTCGCCCCGGCCGGTCCGTCGTAGGACTCGCCCGTGTGGCCGAGCACGAAGCACGAGGCGTTGTTGATCTGCAGGCTGAGCCTGGAGGCGGGATCCGTGGACTGGTTGGCGTTGGTCACCGCGCCGACCCACGTGGAGGCGGCGTCACGGAACGAACGCTCGCCCACCATGAGCGTGCGGCTGGTGCCGTCGGTGACGTCCCCCATGCGGACGTCGCTGTCGCGGTAGAAGACGCCGTCGCCGTCGATGCCCGGCTCGCCCACGCCGAACGAGGCGACGTGGTTGGCCGGGGCGACGGAGCACGTGGTGGCCGTCAGGTTCCCAGCCGCGTCGCGGGGGCCGACCGGGAACGGAGTCGACGGCGCGGCGTCGGCGGGGCAGAGGAAGGTCGGCACGAGCGCCTCGCGGGCCGTCGCCGCGGCGGCGGCCTCGATCGGCGCGCGAAAGTCGATGAACCGGTGGATCGTGGCCTGATCGACGAAAGGCAAAACGTGGGCCGCCCAGCCCCACCCCGGCCCAGTGTCGCGTCCGGACGCGTCGAACTGCGAGACGTAGCCCGGTGGAAACCGCTTCCGCGCGTCGTGATACAGCTGCAGGCCGAGGGCCGTCTGTTTCAAGTTGTTGCCGCAGGCCGTCCGCCGTGACGCCTCGCGCACCGCCTGGACGGCGGGCAGCAGAAGTCCCGCGAGCAGGCCGATCACCGCGATGACGACGAGCAGTTCGACGAGCGTCACGCCGCCCCGGGACCGTAGGCCCCGTTTCGCCCTTCTGCGCTCGTTCAACTGCAACGCTCCGCCGTCCCGCCGTGACCGCGCCCCGGCCCGGGTGACCCCGGTCCGTCGGCCGTCGCCACTCCGGACAGTATTGCCGCCGGTCGCGGCATGGTCGACCCCATGAAAACAGGCTCCCTTGGAAACCGACCACCGGGGAGCCTTGCCGGACGCTCACACAACTCTCAAGAAACTCTCGCACAGCACTCATTCCCCGCTCACATCCGCCGGGCAACTTATCGCCCACGGGCGGTGGTTCTGAACCAGAACATCCGAGCAGGGAGACGCCGAGATGGGCACGCACGGTGGCGACGGCTTCGGCCGGGGAGTGGCGACGACCCGCGAGCGACTGACGCGGACCACGGCGTCGCGATGGCTTGTGGCCGCAACGATCGCGACGGTGTTTGCCGCCCTCGGCGGCTCGGAGGCGTCGGCGCAGCTCTATTGGAACACCAACGGCACGAGCGGCACGATCACCGCAGCCAACTGGAGCACCGGCACCACTGGGCCGTATACGACGGCGTGGAGCGCGTCGTCGGCCATTGTGTTTACAGCCAACAGTGCGATCACCTACGCGACAACGCCGGTTGGCAACCTGACGATTCTCAACAGCTCAACGGTCACGTGGACAGGTGGCGGCACCTACGGCACCGGCGGCGCCATTCGCACGTTCGATATCGGCGCCGGCTCGGTGCTGACCTGGAGCGGCCAGAGCGTCGCAACGGCAGCGGGCACGGGCTTCATCAAGAATGGCGCCGGCACGTGGAATGTCACGAGTTCAATGGGGTCGAACGCCGCGCCCGGGGGATTCACGCTCAACGCCGGCAGGATGATCGTCTCGAGCGCCAACAGCCTCGGCAACGGGCCACTGACGATCAACGGCGGCGTGCTCGAAATGTCGGGCAACAATTCCTACAACGCCACCAGCCTGGTCATCGGCGGCGATTTCACGCTCGAAGGATCCGGCTCGAGCGTCTTGTCGAAGAACGGGTCGGTGTCGCTGGGGTCCGCCACCCGCACGATCACCAACAATTTCTCCGGCAACCGGCAGATCACGGGAACCATTGCCGGAAACGCGGGCGTCGGCCTGACGTTCACGGGCACCGGAGCCGGCACGTTCTACCTCGCCAACACCAGCAATTCGTTCAGCGGCCCCGTCACGGTAAACAGCGGCGAGGTCGTCTTCAACGACAACGGCTCCCTCGGTGTCGGCAACATCGTCCTGGATGGAGGTCGCATCACCTCTGGCACCATGACGACGGCCGGCGTTGCCTCAGCGTTGACGAACGCGACGATCGACTCGGCAAAAACAATTTCCGTCAGCGGCAGTGCCGGCAATGCGATCGGGGTGCAGTCCTCCGGTGGCGTCCTCACGTTCAACGGCGTGATCGCCGACAAGGCCGGTTCCACCGGCTCGTGGACGAAGGCCGGTAGCGGCCGGCTCACGCTCGGCGGCCAGAGCACCTACACGGGCTCGACGGCGATCACCAACGGAACGCTGCAGTTGGCATCGGGCACCGACCGGCTCCCGACGACGACGGTCGTCTCGCTGGGCCAGGCCGCGAGCTCGAACCTCGGCACGCTCGACCTCAACGGCAACAGCCAGCAGGTGGCGGGCCTGGCCTCCACCGCTGGCAGCAACTCCGGTGCGAACAAAAACACCGTCACGTCATCTGCTGCCGCCACCCTCACGATCAACGTCGCCAGCGGCACGTATTCCTACGGTGTCGGCACGGCCGCCAACTCTGGCGTGATCACCGGCGCCGTGAGCGTCGTCAAGTCGGGC
>JBJTPA010000176.1:0-2855 GCA_046074885.1 Planctomycetaceae bacterium | reverse complement strand
GTAGGGCTCGCGCTTCTCGACGACGCGGGGCACCTGCACCGACCGCTCCTCGGTGACGTACTTCATCACCTGCACCTGCACGGGCTCCACCTTCTCCTCGGTGACGAACTTGCAGACCTGGAAGGCGACCTGGCGGACCTGCTCCTCCGGCACCATGCGGCAGACGGTGACCGGCACCTTGTTGTCCACCCGCTCGACGACCTTGCGGACGGTCTGGACGGGCACCTGGCGGACCGCGGTCTCGGCGACCATCTTCATGGTCTGCACGGGCACCTGCTGGACGACCTGCTCGTCGACGTAGCGGACGGTCTGCACCGGCACCTTCTGGGTGACGACGCGGTTGACGTAGGTGGTCTCGGGCACCTGCACCGGGGTGTAGGTCGGCTGGTAGACGCGGTTCACCTGGTTCACGACGGTGCCCGGCGTCATCTGCCAGGCCCAGCCGCCGCGCTGCCAGACGGCGAGGCCGGTGTAGGGATCCACGGCCCAGCCTCCGGGAGCCCAGCCGAGCGACGTGGCGCCGGGCGCGACGACGGGCGTCACCGTGTCGACCGCCTGCGAGCCCACCGAGTAGGCCGTGCGCACCGTGGTCACCGGCTCGGTCACCGTGGAGACCTGGTCCTGCACGCTCGTCTCGTACACGGGCTTGCGGACGGTGGTCACCTGCTGCTGGACCACGGTCTCGTAGACCGGCTTCATGACCGTGTACGGCTCCTCGCGGGTGGCCGTCTCGACCACGTCGCGGGTCACGTCGTAGCTGCGGTCCTGGATCTGTGTCTCGTACACGGGCTTCATCACCGTGGTCCGCTCGTCGCGGGTCTGGGTCTCCCAGACCGGCCGCTGCACCGTGTAGCGGCGCTCGCGGGTCTGCGTCTCCCAGACGGGCTTCTGCACGGTGTAGGTCCTCGTGTCGTACACCGTCTCCTGGGTGACGCGGTACGCGGTGACCTGCTGCTGGTCATAGACGGTCTGGTAGTCGAGCCGGTAGGTCTGCGTGGCGGCCGGGGCGGGTGCCGGGGCGGCGGCCTCGCCGCAGCACTGGCCGCGCACGAGCGGGGCCGGGATGGCGCAGAGGGTGACGGCGGCGATGCGGAGGATCGCCCGCGCGCGGCGCGGGAACGTCGGACGGGTCATGGCTTCACTCCTGGAGAAGACCCTTCGAGACTAATCAGGCCGACGCGGTCCGCAAGCCTGGTGTTCAGCGAAAACCAGCGAAATTCAAGGCAAAAACCGTTGTCGAGCCGGCACGAACCGTGCGACCGATCCATCTTACGGATGGGCGCAAGTGTCCTGTAGGCCTGCGTAAGCGGCGCGGGACGGGCGGGCGTCAGATCCGCCCAACCCGGCTTCAGGGCTGCCCGTGCCCTCTCGCTGGACGTTCGTCTCGGCCATCCTGGCTTCGGCTCACTGCATGTCCGCTTCGCTTCGGCGGGCACCGATCCGCCGCAGGCGGATTGGTCGTGCCTGCGCTCGCTCCCATAGCTCGCTCGAGGGCACGAGCATCCCCTCGCCTAACCCGCGACGACCGAGAAAGGCTCGGGGCTGCCCATCCCCTTGAGACGGCGTAGACGGCAAGCGGAGACAGGATGTCGAAGTGCAGACGTCTTCGAGCGAGCGAAGTCCAGGATGGACGCAGCGAGCGTCCGGCGAGAGGGCGTGGGCAGCCCCGGGCCGGTTGGGCGAGATGCGTCCCAAGGAGAAAGCAGCCGTTGCGCTGAACAGGCTTGCCGTGGATGGCCCGGCAGCCGTGGAGTCAGATCATCTTCTCGAAGAGCCGGCGCTCCCGGGCGCCAAGTTTCGACACGTCGGGGACGACGTACCGCATGCCGACGGTGTCGGTGATCGCGGCGCTGCCGTCGGCGGGCCGGGCGATGTCCTCGGCGTGTCGGACCTTGAAGGTCCGCGGGCCGCGGTCGGTGACCACGGTCCACTCGGCCGGCTCGCCGTCGGAGACCGACTCGATCCGCTCGATCACCGGCACGAGCTCGCGGGCGCCGAGTGCCGCCTCGAGCAGCAGGCGGAGCGTCGGCTCGACCGCCGCCAGTTCGTCGATCCAGGCGAGCTCGCCCCCGGCCGCGGCCACGATCGCCACCGGTCCATGCGGCGCGGTCACGGGAAACGCCCGCAGCACGTCCACGTTTCCGTGGCGCCGGCCCTGCGCGTCGATGAAGTCGAGGCGGCCGTCGGGGTGGCGCTCGAGGACCCAGCCGTCGGCGGTCGGCAGTGGTGCGTCGGTCGTCATGGCCGGCGGGTTCTCCGGGGTCTCACGGCATCTCGTCCCGCTCGGCCGCCCGCAGCTGCGCCCGGTGGAGCCGGGCGTAGGCCCCGTCGGCGGCCAGCAGCTCGTCGTGCGTGCCGGTCTCGACGATCACGCCCGCGTCGAGGACGACGAGCCGGTTGGCGCGGCGGAGCGTGGAGAGGCGGTGGGCGATCGCGATCGTCGTGCGTCCAAGCACGAGCCGGTCGATGGCCGACTGGATGAGGGCCTCGGTCTCCACGTCCACGCTCGACGTGGCCTCGTCGAGCACGAGGATCCGCGGATCGACGAGGAGCGCCCGCGCGATCGACAGCCGCTGCCGCTCGCCCCCGGAAAGCGCCCCGCCCCGCTCGCCGACGCGCGAGTCGTAGCCCGCGGGCAGGGCGAGGATGAAGTCGTGCGCGCCGGCCGCCCGGGCGGCGGCCACGATCTCCTGGCGGCCGGCCCCGGGCCGCCCGTAGGCGATGTTCTCGGCGACGCTGCCGAAGAACAGGAACGGCTCCTGGAGCACGCAGCCGAGATTCCGCCGATAGTCGGCGATCGACAGGTCGCGCAGGTCGTGGCCATCGACCTTGATCCCTCCAGCGGTGTGATCAAG
>JBJTPA010000175.1:0-8221 GCA_046074885.1 Planctomycetaceae bacterium | reverse complement strand
GGCACCCGGCTCCTAAACCCCCATATTCCCCGGTGCGGGAAACCCAGCCCGGCCACACTCCGTCGCCGCCCGAACCGACTACGCGGCCAACTCCGGTGGTCCCATGGAATGCCAGTACCTCAATCAGCCCGACTATCCCTGCGCCGGGTTCGGTCCGCCGACCCTCGACGCCGATGCGGCCGCCAAGCCCCCGACACCGCACGTCAGCCGATCACGTCGTGCAACACGTTTCCGGCCACGTCGGTGAGCCGGAAGTCGCGGCCCTGGGCGCGGATCGTGAGCCGCAGGTGGTCGATGCCCATGAGATGCAGGAGCGTCGCGTGGAGGTCGTGCACCGTGACCGGGTTCTCCACGACGCCGTAGCCGAGCTCATCGGTCGCGCCGTAGGTGATGCCCGGCTTGATGCCGCCGCCGGCGAGCCAGATCGAGAACGCCTTCATGTGGTGGTCGCGGCCCTGTCCCTGCGCCATCGGTGTGCGGCCGAACTCGGTGCCGAAGACGACGAGCGTGTCGTCGAGCATGCCGCGGCGGGCGAGATCCTCCACGAGCGCCGCCGCGCCCCGGTCGACTTCGGCGGCCGTGCCCTTCACATGCGTGCGGACGTCGTCGTGATGGTCCCAGTCGCGGTGGTAGAGCTGGATGAACCGCACGCCCCGCTCCGCCAGCCGCCTGGCCAGCAGGCAATTGGCGGCGAACGATCCGTCGCCCCCCTGCGTGCCGTAGAGCGCGAGCGTCTCCGGCGTCTCGTCGGAGAGATCGAGCAGCTCGGGCACGCTCGTCTGCATCTTGAAGGCCAGCTCGAACTGCGCGAGCCGCGCCGCGATCTCGGGATCGTCGATCGCCTCGTTTCGCAGGCCGTCGAGCCGCGACACCGCGTCGATCACGGCCCGCTGCCCGCCGAGGGTCACGCCCGCCGGCGGCCGCACGTAGTGCACGGCGTCGCCGCGGGACCGGAACTCCACCCCCTGGAAGCGGCTCGGGAGCAGGCCCGAATGCCACTGGCGGCTGGCGATCGGCTGGGTCTGGCCGAAGCGTCCCGTGCTCACCATGACGACGAATCCCGGCAGGTCCTCGGCGTCGCTACCCAGGCCGTACCAGAGCCAGCTGCCCGCCGCGGGCCGCCCCGCCACCATGGCACCGGTGTTCATGAAGGTGTGGGCCGGGTCGTGATTGATCGCCTCGGTGTGCAGGCTGCGGACGATCGCGATCCGGTCGGCGATCCGCGCCGAGATCTCGGGGAAGACCTCGCTGATCTCCTGGCCGCTCCGCCCCACGCGGCGGAAGGCATACGCGGACCCGGCGCAGTTGAGCGGCTTGCCCTGCAGCTGCGCGATCTGCTGGCCCTTCGTGAAGCTCTCGGGCATCGGCTGGCCGTTCATCGCGGCGAGCTTCGGCTTGTGGTCGAAGGTGTCGAGGTGCGACATGCCGCCGGCCATGTAGAGCCAGATCACGCGGCGGGCCTTCGGCGGCACGTGGCAGGCCTGGATGACGCCCGGCCAGGTGGCCGGGGAGGCGGCTGCCGAGCCGGCCGCCACGGTGCCGCCCAGCGACCCAAGCGCGATCGAGCCCAGGCCGCCCGCGGAGCGGGCGAGGAACGCGCGGCGGCGGATCAGGTCGAGTGGTTCCATCGCTCGGGCTTCCTTCAGTGGCGGGACGTGGTTTCCTGGAGGGCGAGCACGGCCCGCGCGGCCGCCGTCCAGGCGGCGAGGTCGACCGGATCGGCCCCGACCGGCGCCGGCGGCACGAACGCGCCGACCTCGAGGAATCGTTTCACGGCGTCGCCATCTGCCGCCAGTGCGGCCCGCTGGCTCTCCGCGAGCTGGACGATGACGTCCACCTCGGCGTCGGCCGGCACGCGGCCGATCGCCCGCCGCAGCAGGAAACGGCCGCGATTGTGCGGATCGGCGCCCGCCTCACCGATCGCCTTCGCCGCCAGGGCCCGGGCGGCCTCCACCGCCGCCGGATCGTTGAGCAGCACGAGCGCCTGCAGCGGCGTGTTCGAGCGCGGCCGGCGGGCCGTGCACTCCTCGCGGCTGGGCGCGTCGAAGACGAGCATCGCCGGGTGGAGATACTGCCGCTGCCACCACGTGTAGAGCCCGCGGCGGTAGAGCTTGTCGCCCGTGTCGGCCGCGTAGGTCCGCTTCGGGAAGTTGAGATAGTCCCAATAACCCTCGGGCTGGTAGGGCTTCACGCTCGGCCCGCCGATGGTCGGCACGAGCAGGCCGCTCACGGCGAGCAGCGTGTCGCGGACGTTCTCGGCCTCGACACGGAAGCGGTTCTGCCGCGCCAGCAGCCGGTTGTCGGGATCCCGCTCGACGATCTCGCGCGGCGCCGCGCTCGACCGGCGGTAGGCCTCGCTCGTCACGATGAGCCGGAGCGTGTGCCTGACGTCCCACGGTCCCGAACCGGTGCCGCCGTCGCGCAGCTCGCAGGCCAGCCAGTCGAGCAGGTCCGGGTGGCTCGGCGGCTCGCCCTGCGAGCCGTGGTCGTCGAGCCGTCGCGAGATGCCCTGCCCGAAGCCGATCGCCCAGAGGCGGTTCACGAGCACCCGCGGCACGAGCGGATTCTCGCGCGACACGAGCCAGTCGGCGAGGTCGAGCCGCGTGAGGCGCCGGTCGGCCGCGGACGGCTGCGGCAGGAAGCCCGGCGGCGCGGGCTCGACTACCGCGCCCGACTCGTCCATCCAGTTGCCCCGCGGCAGGATGCGGGTCGTCCGCGGCGGGCCCGCGACCGTCACCGGCACCGCAGGCGCATCGTTCACCATCGCCGCGCGCTCCCGCTCGAGCGCGGCGATCGCGTCGGGCGCGAACTGCAGCTCGGGGGCGATCGAGCGATAGTGGGCCGCGAGCGTTGCCGTCTGCTCGGGCGTCCGCTGCGCCGGCGGCGTGGCGATCGCCGCGGCCAAGGTCTTGGGGAGTTCGCTCGAAGCCCCCGTGTCGGCCGGCGTCGCCGCCACGCTCACCCGGAAGCCGCCGAGCGTGAAGCCCTTGCCGTGATGCTGCGCGATCGAGAACACCATCCGCGTGCCGGCGGGCACGTCGATCGGTTCGGCCGGCCGGACCACGAGCCAGTGGTCATTGCCCACCCGCTCGTGCACCGCCCAGCCCACCGTCCGGCCGCTCGCGTCGCCGTCGATCGTGTACGCCGCGAGCCATTTTCCCGAGGGAGTGAACTCGCCGGCGACCGCCTGCTCGAAGTCGGCGGCCGCATGCACCAGCCTGATCGGCGTGTCGTCGGGAAGCGACTCCGGGCTGTTCGACGCCGCGACGGGCCGCAGTGCCGCGATCACCTCGGTGACGACGAAGTTGCCGTTCGCGGCCCGCCCCGGCCCCCCGGACGGCAGTTGCTTGTCGGCGAGGGCCTCGAGCCGGATCGCCCCCAGCGGCCCCGGCGGCAGGTCGAAGACGAGGGTGACGTCGTCCGCCTCGGGCGCGGGGCCTTCGGCCTTCACCAACCCGTCGGCCGCAGCCACCAGTTTCGCGTCCCGCGCGCTCGCCATCGTCACCGGCACGAGTCTTTGGAATGCCGGCAGCGCCGCCTGCGAGGCGATCCACTGCTCGCGGGCGCGGATCAACTCGGGCGTCTCGGCCTCGAAGGCCTTTCGCACATCGGCCAGCCGGCGATCGACATCGGCAATCCGCGCCGCGTCCTCGGGCGAAAAGAACCGCTCCATCTGCCCCCAGATCTTGTCCGGCGGCGCGCCGCCATCGTAGATGCCCTTCTCCTGGATGTCCGCGAAGAAGGCGGCCAGCGCGTAGAAGTCGCGGGTCGTGAACGGGTCGTACTTGTGGTCGTGGCACTCGGCGCAGCCGACGGTCGATCCGAGCCACGCCCCGCTGACGCCCCGCACGCGGTCGGCGGCGTACTTGGCGAGGTATTCCTTCTCCTGGCCGCCTCCCTCGGCGCTCATGAGCGCGAGCCGGTTGTAGACCGCGGCGAGCCGGTTTTCCTGCGTCGCGTCGGGCACAAGGTCGCCACCGAGCTGCTCGCGGGTGAACCGGTCGAAGGGCATGTTGTCGCGGAAGGCCTTGATGACCCAGTCACGGTAGGGCCAGACGCTCATCGGCTGGTCGCCGTGGAAGCCGACCGTGTCGGCGTAGCGGGCGAGATCGAGCCACCACTGGGCCATCCGCTCGGCGTGGTGGGGGCTGGCAAGCAGCCGATCGACGAGCCGCTCCCAGGCGTCGGGCGCGGTGTCGGCGATGAACGCGTCGATGTCGGCCGGGGTCGGGGGCAGGCCCGTGAGATCGAGATGGAGCCGGCGCACGAGCGTGGCGGGATCGGCTTGGCCCACGGGGGCGAGCGCGTGCCGCGCGAGTTCGCGGTCGATGAAGCGGTCGATCGGGTTGCGCGGCCCGCCGTCGTCGCCAGCGGGCACCTCGGGCCGCTCGAGCGGCTCGTAGGCCCAGTGGCCCTGGTAGGCCGCGCCCGAGTCGATCCAACGACGGAGCAGATCAATCTGCGCGGGCGTGAGAGATTTCTTCGTTTCGGGCGGCGGCATCACCTCGTCCGGGTCGGACGCGAGCACCCGGCGGATCGCCTCGCTCCGATCAGCCGCCCCGGGCACGATCGCCGCGTGGCCGCCGAGGTCGGCCGTGGCGCCGTCACGGACATCGAGCCGCAGGTCGGCGGCCCGCTTGGCGGCATCGGGCCCGTGGCAGGCGAAGCAGTGTTCCGACAGAATCGGCCGGATGTCGCGATTGAACGACACCGCGTCGGCCTCCGCCGCGATCGCCTGTCCCGCCAGGACCGCGACGGCGACCACCGCAAGCGCACAACCGACCAGCCTGGCCGCGGCGGCTCGCCGACGTGCTGCAACGTGCCGGTTCATGGCGGTCCCAACGTGCCGGTCGGGGCGCCCTGTCCCAACCACAGAACAGCGTGTTCCGCGCCCGCGTGACATGATTTCGGCTCTCCAGCCAAACCCGATGGGTGGGCCCGTCGAAGGGAATCAGGTTCCGCAGTTCGAAGTTGCGACGCCATGATGATCGTATCATAGGCCTTGCAAAACCCAATAAATCCAAGGGCGTCGGGGGCGGGGCCGGCGGTGGGATAAGCACCGCACCGATGGCAACGCCACCCGGGCCGGCCCGAGTCGCGGAGCGGGCCTCGCGCCGGGGCCAGCGGCGGAGGCTCGAGCGGGTCCGCAAGGTGATCGAGTCGAGCATGGTCATGGGCTGGTAGGAGCACGAGCGGGCCGAAACGCTCCCGCACCGCACCATCAGCGTGGCGCGCGGAGGTGCAACGGATGTTGACCAACGCACGCTCACGTCAGCATCCTGAACGAGTGTTCCGTTCAATCCGGAATGGAGTGTCTCGATGCCTTGCCGGCTCGACTTCGCCCAACTGCCGATGGCCGACAATGACCGGTCCGCCGTGCTGGAGGCGGCTCGGATCCTCGCCGACCACCTGCCGGCGAGGGCCCGTGGGGCAGCATCCTCGACCGCCTCGCAGAACTCCGGACGAAGTCGGTGTATGCCGCACTTTTCACGCTGGATGCTGCGACTGGGCGAGCCGTCGTCGATGACGCCACAAGGCTCGCTGCCGAAGTGCGGCGAATGCTCCCGTCAACTTGACCAGGGACGCGGGTGACTGACCCCGTCCCAGTTTCTGTACCAGTGCTCATGAGAGGGTTGGGAACATTGAGCCTGTTCCCTTCTGTAAATCCGGTTGTCATTCGGCGCGTCGGCCCCACGAGCCAGCGAAAGAGCCCGACGCCGTGAGGCGGGGAGCGCGGCACGACCGGAGTGGCCGCCAGCGCGGCTGCCCGACGACGACCACGCCGATGCCCGCGAGGACCAGCGAGCCGGGCCCGGGAACCACGACGACGCTACTCGGGCAGTTGGACGGCGGCCTCTTTCAGCTGCGGCGGCCCGCCCCTCGCCGCTTCTGCCGGGCTTCGCCGCCGCGATTTCGTCGGGCACCGCCTTTCTGGAGAGCCGCATCGAGTTTTTCGAGCAGCGAAAGCCCCCGCGTGGGCGATGCTTTCACGGCCCGTAGCCGAAAACGGGTTTCGGTGTCGAACTCGGCGAGACTCATCGTCGAGAACTCTTCCATGAGCTTGTTGAGGCTGATGCCGCGGTGCTTCGCCAGTTGCCGCAGTCGGGCAGCCGTATCGTCTGGAATGCGGATCGTGAGCGTCGTCATGGTCGGCTCCTCAGGGTCTTCAGGAATTCGGCGGGGGTCATGATGCCGATATCGGGAAAGGCCAGTTCACCCGACCGTAGATCACGAACGTTGTTGGTGACGACCGCCGCCACACCGCCCGCTACCGCCAACTCGACGAGGTGATTGTCGGACCCATCGGCAAGGTTGGGCCTCCAACGAAACGAGATGCGCACCCAGGCACACGTGCCGAGAAATGCGTCGAGCAGCTCATCTCTTTCTCTCGGTGTGAGCGGACAGCGGGCATTCACCGAATCTCGGGCCACGACCCTTTCATACTCGTGAAAGAGAGCGTCGCCGATCACGGGCTCGACAAGCCCAACGAGACAGCACCGCAGGATTTCCCGGTTCGTGCCGACCGCACTCGTCAACGCCCAGGCCATCACGTTCGTGTCGACGACGATTCGCTTCCGCTCCATGCACCAATGACAGCACGGGTGCTGTCATCACGGAATGCGTGTGACACATGGAAAACCGGCTCCGGCGGTATCGCGGGGGGCGGCGTTCTCCGCCGCCGCCGCGGCTACAGGAGGGCTTTGGCGGCATCGTCACGGTCATACGCGGTCATCTCCGGGCTCTCCCAGTCCTCGGCAAACCGCTCCAGCCGAGTCCGCAGAACCGCGTGGTTCCCCCCGGGTTCAGACGCGCTCCAGCTTGATGGGATGGGTGCGGCCGGACGCGAACTGGGCGACGTAGAGACTGCCCTCGGAGTCGACGGCGATGTCGTGCGGGTGCCGGAAGACCTCTTCTCGGTGCGCCATCGTGAGGAGCCGGCCGTCGGGGCCGTACTCGGGGGCCGTGCCGCCCACGTTGGAGACGACCCGCAGCGACGAGTCCAGGATCGAGACGAAGCCGCGGCATTCGAGGTCCTGGGGCCAGTTGTCGCCCAGGTGCGCCACGAAGTAATGATCACCCACGCGGCGGATCTGCCGGGGATTCCCGCCCGGCAGGGGAATGGTGCCCAGGGGCCGGCCATCGGTCCCCAGGCGGAGGAGGTGCTGCTGGTCGCTCATGGCGACGAGCAGGCTCGCCTCTCCGGACGGTGCGACATCGACCATCCCCCCGTGCGGCCCCCAGTGGACGATGCCGCCCTCGGCTCCGCCGAAGATGCTCTTGAACTCGCCGTCGGCGCCGTAGTGCAGGATGTAGTCGCGGCCGTAGCCATCGAGCACGAAGAACTCACCGGTTGGCAGGTGCAGCGTCCATGAAGGGCAGTAGTCGTCGGGCTTGGGATACTTGCCGGTGTCCGGCGGCAGCGACCATTCCCGGAGGATCTGGCCATCGAGGGTGGCCTTGAAGACCTGGTGTCGCTGGAGGTCTGTCAGGTAGAGCACCTCTCGGGCGCCCTCGGTCACCAGCGACATTCCGTGGGCCCCGGGGAACTGCGTGCCCCACTTGTGGACCAGTCGTCCGTTCCGGTCGTACACGATGACGTTGTTCTTCGTCTCGTTGGTGAACAGGAGTATGTGACCCTCCCGATCCACGACCAGCCCGTGGCAATCGTTGACCGGCGTCTCCGGGCCCAGATCACCCCAGCCGGGGACCAGGCGGTAGCGGAAGTCCCCCTGCCCCAACACGACGGCATCCGCGGCGCGGACATGGCGGAATCCGACCGACGCGGCGGCGGCCGCCTGCAATCCGGTCCGGAGGAAGGAACGACGAGGGGTTCGGAGTCGGTGCAGTGACATCGGGGGACAGGCCGGGGTTCCCCCGCCGATCGGCCACGGCGGAGGATGAGGGGGGCGGGCGGAAGGCAACGCGAGACGGGTGCCTCGGCGACGGATCATTGGACCCGCGGAGGGGGCGGGAATCAAGGACGGCTCGGACCGTGACGGGCATGCCTCGTGCCCGTCACGGTCAGAGAATGCCGTCGATCACGTGGCCGTGGACGTCGGTCAGGCGGCGGTCGATGCCATTGTTCCGCCAGGTGAGCTTCGTGTGGTCGATGCCGAGGAGCTTCATCACCGTGGCATGCACGTCGTGGACCGTCGTGGGGTGCTCGCGGTCGAGCGGCTTGTAGCCCCACTGGTCGCTCTCGCCGCACACGACCCCGCCC
>JBJTPA010000174.1:0-13969 GCA_046074885.1 Planctomycetaceae bacterium | reverse complement strand
TTCGCCCGCTTCGCCCTCGTGCCGGCGCTGTCCGAGATCGACGAGGCCACCCGCGACCGCATCCACGACGGGATCCGCCGCCGCTGGCTGCCCTGGGTGATCGGGGCGATCACCGTGCTGCTCGCGAGTGGCCTGGCCAATTTCCTGCTTTTCAACGCCCGCGTGAAGTCGGAAGCATGGCCCGGCGACTGGATGCGGGCGACGAACTACCACGCGCTCTTCGGTGCCAAGTTCCTCCTCGCCATGGTGGCCTTCTACTTCGCCAGCGCCCTCGTCGGCCGCGGGGCGGGAACACAGTGGGTGCGGAACGACCGGGCCAAGTGGCTTTCGGTGACGCTCGGCCTCACGCTCGCCGTCGTCCTGCTCTCGGGCTGGATGCGACAGCTCCACACGGGGCCGGCCTACGACCCGGACACGGCCGTGCGGATGGGCGACGCCGGCGACGACGTGAACTGAGGGATTCCGCGATGGACAAGAAGCACAAGAAGCGGATCGAGGTGCTGCAGCAGAAGATCGCGAAGCTCCAGCAGCAGCTCGCGGGCGCCAAGAAGCAGCCCGACGACCCGGCCGACGTGCCCCGGCTCGAGAAGGAGCTCGCCGCGGCCCACGCCGAGCTCGGGGCCCTCAAGCAGGGCTGACACGAGGAACCGACCGGCCCCGCTTCACCGGACAACCGCCAGGGCGCAGCAGGCATCATGGGACTCCTCTCGGGGCTGTTCGGCGGCTCGGGCCGCGTCGATCTCTGGAAGCGGTTCGAGCGGCTCCGCGAGAGCAACTCGGGCACGATGTCCACCTTCTACAAGGTCCGCGACACGAAGACCGGCGAGGTCCGCGGGCTCAAGGTCGTCGACCGCGTAAAGGCCGCCCCGATCGAAGGCCGCTACAAGGGACTCGGAAAGCCCTCCGAGGGGGAGATCGGCATGGCGATCGTCGGCCCCCACATCGGCCGGACCGTTGAAGCGGGCGTCTCGACGGACGGCGAGCAATTCATTCTCCAGGAGTTCATCGAGGGCACGCTCCTCCACGCGGTGCTCAGTGCGAAGAAGCCGCTGCCCCCGGCACGGCGGCTCGACCTCGTCCGCCAGGCGGCAGAGGCCGTCGCCACCGTGCACAAGGCCGGCTTCGTGCACCGCGACATCTGCCCGCGAAACTTCATGCTCCGGCCCGACGGCCGCCTCGTGCTCTTCGACTTCGGCCTCGCGGTGCCCGACAAGCCGGTGTTCCTCCAGCCCGGCAACCGCATCGGCACGCCGAACTACATGGCGCCGGAGGTGGTGCGGCGGCGGCAGGCCGACAAGCGGATCGACGTCTTCTCCTTCGGCGTCACGGCATACGAGATCTGCACGCTCGACTCGCCGTGGCCCCGGGGCTCGAGCGGGTCGGTGGCGCTGGCCCACGACTCGCCGCCGGCCGACATCCGCGACCGCTGGCCGGAGATCCCGCCGGCCCTCGCCGCGGCGATCATGTCGTGCATCGCGGCCGACCCGGCGAAGCGGCCCGCGTCGCTGGAGGCCTTCCTCGCCCAGATCGCGGCGGTCCGGATCTGACCGGCGGCGGGCCCCGGGCCTTGATCGGCGGCGGCCCCGCTTCTAGGCTTGCGGGCCGAAGTGACGGCGGCTCGACGTGCCGGCCGCGCGACCAAGGAGCGAGCCACCATGACGATGGACAAGAGCCTGCGGGTCCGCAAGGGAGCCACGAGCGCCCGGGGCGTGCTGACCCGCGCCGAGCGGATCGCCAAGCTCAAGGAGCAGGAACTCTGGAAGCAGGGGCGCAGCCCGCTCGGCCTGCCCAAGGTCCGCGTCCAGAAGATGGCGATGAAGAAGAAGGTCAAGAAGAAGGAAGAGGCTGCGGAGGGTGCCGCCGCCGCGAAGCCCGCCGCCGGCGCCGCCGCCGCCAAGAAGAAGTAGTCGCTCGAGGCTCACCGGGGCGCCGGTTCGGGACTGCCCATGCCCCGTCGCCGGACGTTCGCTCCGGGCGTCATGCCCTCCGCTCACTCGATGGCGTCTGCGCTCTCGGCATCCTGCCTTCGCTGGCCGCCAACGCCGGCTCTCAGGGCAATGGGCAGCCCCTCACCTCCTCAACTGGGGCGCTCACGGAGCGCGTGAGTCGATGACGCGGCGGGCGGCGGCTTGGCCCGAGGCGATGACCTGCGGGATGCCGACGCCGCGGTAGGCGGCGCCCGCGAGGGCCAGGCCGGGGTGCGCCGCGAGGGCGGCGTCGACCCGCGCCATGCGATCCACGTGGCCCACGTGGTACTGCGGCATGGCCCCGTGCCAGCGCTCGACGCGCGACAGCACGGGCCGGCCGCGGATGCCGAGCATCGCGGCCGCCTCCCCGTGGGCGAGCGACTCGAGCGCCGCGTCGTCGAGGGCGAGGATGGAAGGGTCGAGGGCGCCGCCGGCGAAGACCCGCACGAGCACATGGCCCGCCGGAGCGCGCCCCGGGAACTTCGCGCTCGCGAAACTGATCGCCAGGATGCGTCGGCCTGCCCGCCTTGGCACGACGATGCCCGCGGCGTCGAGCGGATGGGCGATCTCGTCGCGCCGGTAGCCGATCACGACGACCGCTGAACCCGCGTACTCGATGCCGGCGAGATCGGCCGCCAGCCCGGGATCGACGTCGCCGAGGATCCTCGCAGCGGCCCGTGCGGGAGCAGCCACCACGACCCCGCGGGCCGCGAGCGGCGGCGCGGCGGCGAGGGCCACGCTCCAGCCGCCATGAGGATCCCGGGCCACCGCGGTCGCGGCGTCCGTGACGAACCGCACCCCGCCCGCGGTGAGTCGCTCCGCGAGCCGCCGCGGCAGCGTCTCGATGCCCGAGGCGAGCGTGAGAAACTGGCCGTAGCGCGCACCGGCGGTGCCCTCCTCGGCCGCCGGGCGCCGCCGGCGGCGCTCGCCGGCCCACAAGCTGCCGGCCTCCCGCTCCATCGCCAGGAAGTCGGGGCAGGCCGCCGCCATGCTCAGCCGCGCGGGATCCGCCGTCCACACGCCCGCGGCGAGTGGCTGGACGATCCTCTCGAACGCCTCGCGGCCGAGCCGCCGCACGGCGAAGCTCTCGAGCGACTCGTCGTCGGTGCCGGCACCCGCCGCCGGCCGCCGCGCGGGCACCAGCGGCTCGAGGAGGAGGCGAAGCTTGCCCGCCATCGACAGCAGCGGCGTGCGGATGATGCCGTTCCGCCGGCCGGGCGCGAGCAGGCGGAAACCCTCGGGGGCGGGCAGCGCGCGACCCTCGTGCCAGACGAGCGCCCGCCGCACCCGTGGATCGACGCCCACGAGCTCGTCGGCGAGCCCGAGCCTTCCGGCGAGGTCTGCCGCCTCCGGCCGGCCGGCGAAGAAGCAGTCCGCCGACCGCTCCACGAGCCAGCCGTCGCCGCGGACCGTCTCGAGCACACCGCCGCACCGTCCCGCCGGCTCGACGACCGTGACGCGGACCCCGGCCTGGAGGAGCGCCTCGGCCGCCGCGAGCCCCGCCATGCCGGCGCCGATCACCACCGCGTGCGCGTCGCCGGATGCCATGAACCAAGTCTAGCCCGCCGCCGACAAAGGCCCCTCCGCGTTCCCCTCCGCCGCGGCAGGCCACGCGGGCCGTGAAGGACCGGAAAACTGGGGCCTCCGGGCGGCCGTGGACTCTGGTCTGGACCGCCCGCCGACCCCTCCCTACCTTCCCGTCCCCCTCGGGGCAGTTCGCCCCGCGTCCTCGTCCGGACCGGATCGATCAAGGAGGAACCGCCGTGGCCACGCCCCGGGACCCGTCTTCGTCACTGCCGCTCCTGATCCTCCTGGCCGCGACCGGCGCGAGCGCCCTGTCGGCGACCGCCGGGGATCACGCGCCGTCCGGCCCGCGCACCTTCCTGCGGGCGCCGCGCTGGATCGAAAAGCTCACCGCGCGGCGGGCCCCGCGGTCCGACGCCGACAACACGCCTGCCGACACCGCCGGCGCTGCCGACGCTGCGAACGCCGCGGTCGACGACTCGACGGCGGGGACGCCGGTGAGGCGCACGGCGGCTTGGTCCGACTTCCTGCCCGGCGCGAAGCCCGCTCGCGGACCCGCCGGCCACATGGCGACGCTTCCCAAGCCCGCGGCGCTCGTGCCCGCCGGCAGCGACGCCCGCGGTCGCGGTCCCGACGCGCCGCCGGCCGCACCGGCCACGACGACCGACGACGAGTCGGCCTCCGTGGCGCCGCCCGTGTCGGCGGACCCCGACGAGATGCCGACCCTGTCGATCGATCCCGCGAGCTTCCGCGGCGTGCTCCCGGGCAAGACGACCCGCGACGAGGTCGTGGCCGCATGGGGCGCGGGCGAGGCGTTCGCCCACGAGGACGGGGTCGAGGGATTCGCCTGGCAGGTCGAGCCTTTCGAGCGGGTCGAGGTCGCGCTCGACGGCGACGTCGTCGCCTCGATCCGGATCAAGCTCGCCGAGCCGGCGCCGGTGGCCGACCTCGCGACGCAGTTGGAGATCGGCGACATCCGCACCGTGTCGGTCCGCGACGATGCGGGGGCTGCGATCGGCGAGATCTATCCGGAGCGGGGCGTGATCCTCAGCCTGCAGCCCGGCACGAGGAACGCGGTCGCCATCCTCATCGAGCCGCTCGACCCCGAGTCGTTCGTGCTCCGCGCCGAGCGGTCGTTCGACGACTCGACGGCCGCCGCGCTGGCCGACCTGCTCTACGCCGTGCAACTCGACCCGCGGCACGTCCGGGCGCACCGCCTCCTGCTCGCCATGACCAGCGCCCAGGGGAGGTGGACGCAGGCCCTGCAGATCGCCGACAGGGCGCTCCAGATCGAGGCCGCCGACCCCTGGACGCAGATCAAGCGGGCGGGGGTGCTCATCGCCCTCGACCGCCCCGACGAGGCCCGCGCCGCGCTCGAGGCGGTGCTGGCTCACGACGCCAAGGCCCCGCTCGTCACCGCGCAGTTGCAGCGGCTCCTCGGCCGCGCCGCCCTCGCCGGGACGGCGCCCAACCATCCGGCGGCCGTCGAGCACTTCGCCGAGGCCATCCGCCGCGCGGCTCCGCTGGCGGCGAACAAGGCATCCCCCGTGCAGCCGGCCGCCTGCGAGGTGCTGCTCGACGCCCACGTCGGCACGGCCCAGGCGATCGCGGAGGGCTCATGGCAGCAGAAGGGCCGCGTGATCCCAAAGTGGATCTCCCGGGCCGAGGCGATCGTGGACGAGTTCCAGGGTGCCGACGCCGACCGCATGGTCCTCGAACTCGAACTCTGCCGCGGGGCCCTCGCCGCGGCCGCCGCCTCGTCCGACGCCGTCGATCCGACGCCGTGGGTGAAGCGGCTCCTCGACCTCCGCGACCGGATCGGCGGCTCGATCAAGGACCCCTGGCGGCGGCGCCAGGTGGACTGGGAGATGGGACAGGGGCTCAACGACGCGCTCACGGCCGCCCAGAAGCGCGGCGACGCCGACGACATGCTCGACAATGCCACGCTGACGGCGGCCTACCTCGAGCGGGGCGCGGAGCAGCGGGAACTCACGGCCGCCGAGCGGCGCGAGTTGGGCGAGCTGATGTTCCGCATCGGCATCATGTACAGCCTGCAGCGGGGCGACCATCCCACGGCCGTCACCTGGTTCGAACAGGTGCTGCCCCTGTGGAACGACGACGAGGCCGTCACGCGGCACGCGGACCTCGGCCGGGTGGGCGAGTCCTACGTGAGCATGGCCATCTCCTACTGGCAGGTCGATCGGCGCGGCGACGCGCTGGCGCTGGCCCGCCGCGGCGTGGACCTGATGGTGGCGGCCGTGGATCGGAAGCAGCTCGAGGAGCGGGCCCTGGCCGTGGCCTACGGCAACCTGGCCACGATGTACGCCGAGGAGGGGGACGCGTCGCAGTCGCGGGCCTACGCCGAGATGGCCAGCCGCGCCGAGGCGACCGGATCCAGGCTGCGGTGACTGATGTGATCCTCGGCCCGATACGGCTCACACTTGATCCTCGGGCGTGATCCGCCCCAGCCAACTCGATGTGTGGTCGCAGGCCAACCCGTGGTCCGGTTGCCTCGCAACCGGATTTCCCTGTCGATCCAAGGACCGGATTCCAGTCGCGAGGCGACTGGGCCACGAGACGAGGTGATCGCGTCAGCGCGAGTATCATGCGGGAGCCGTATGAGAGGCCGCGGCACAGAACCGCCGCGGGAAGCGGCGACCGTCGACCCAGGCAACCCTCGCGCGTTGCCATCGGCCGGCCACGCATGCAGGGGCCATGGATGGCCCTGCTTGCGTGAAGCTAGAGCAGGCTTTCCAGCAGCAGCCGCATCTTGCGGAGCTCGGCCACCTGATCGACGCCCTCGATCGGCGGCAGGTGGGCGCACAGGGCCCGCGTGTAGCCCACGCGGTCGAGCTGGTTCTTGACCTTGCCGTACTCCACGTCGCCCTGCCCGATCCGCACCTGGAACGCGTCGGCCCGCGTGTCCCGCAAGTGGACGTGGACGACGTACTTGAGGATCGTTTCCCACGACGCCGGTTTCTTGTGGCCGAAGATGAAGTGGCTGGGGTCGAGCGTCACGCCGAGCCCCGGCACGTTGCGGCACAGCGAGGCCGTGGTCTCGGCGTCCTGCGTCATCCGCCCGGCCGTGGTCTTCACGCCCACGACGGCGCCGAGCCCGGAGGCGATGCCGACGAGCTTCCGCAGCCGCTCGATCTCGCCGTTGAACGGCGTGCCGAGTTCCGAGGCCTCGACCACCATGGTCACGACCTGGAGCGACTTCGCGAGCCGGCAGCACGCGGTGAACTGGTCGTAGACCGCGGGCCCCTCGGACGCCGCGAACGAGATCGCCACGGGCCGCAGCCGCTGCAGGTCGCTGCACCGCGCCACCGCCGCCTCGGGATCCGCGGCCACCTCGGCCGGCAGGAGGTGGCCTCCCCCCTCCCGCACGTCGAGTTCCACGGCCGTGAATTCCAACTCGGCCAGCCGCTCCATCGCCCCCGCCAGCGGCATCTCGGGGAAGCACTCCGTGCTGACGCAGACGAACACGCGGGCGGGCTCCTGGCGGGGGTCTCCGCCGAGCGCGGAAACACGTTCGGATCGTAGCGGTGGCCGCGGGAACCTGGCAACCGGGCGTCACGGCGGCGGGCGGACCCGCACGTCAACTACACTGGGTCGCCGCGGCACGGTCGCGGGTCGGAATTCCCGAGAGGATGATCGTCATGGAAACCGTACACCAGCCACCCACGCGGGTGATCCTCGAGCAGGGCGGCACCTGGGGACGCTGGGGCGCCCGCATCGCCTGGACCGTCGCCGGCCTCTCGCTGCTCGCGGCGATCGGCAGCGCGGGCGCCTTCTCGCAGTACTTCCAGCCCGACGCCCGGGCGGTCGAGAAGTGGCACTCCCTCTCGAAGACGGCCTCGAACAAGGTCGCGATCGTGAGCGTCACCGGGGCCATCATGGGGGGCGAGGGCTTCGTCCGGGCGCAGCTCGACCGGATCGCGGAGGACCAGTCCGTCAAGGCGATCGTGCTGCGGGTGGACTCGCCCGGCGGCACCGTCAGCGGCAGCGACGAGATCCACTACCGGCTCGCGAGGCTCGCCAAGGACCGCGACCTCCCGGTCGTGGTGAGCATGGGGAGCCTGGCGGCCAGCGGGGGCTACTACGTCGCCATGGCCAACGGCGGCCGCGACGACGTGCTCTTCGCCGAGCCGGCCACCCTCACCGGCTCGATCGGCGTCATCATCCCCCACTACGACCTCTCCCGGCTCGTCAAGCGGTTCGACGTGAAGGACGACTCGGTCGCCAGCGGCCCGCTCAAGCAGATGCTCAGCCCCACCGCGGACCGCAGCCCGGAAATCGCGGAGCGGGAGCGGAAGATCCTCCAGTCGCTCGTGGACGACATGTTCGTGCGGTTCAAGCAGATCGTCCGCGACGGGCGGCCGAAGCTCGACGCCGCGGCCGTGGACGCCGTCGCCACCGGGCAGATCTTCACGGCGAAGCAGGCCCTCGAGTCGGGCCTCGTCGATCGCATCGGGTTCCTGGAGGACGCGGTGGCCCGCGCCGTGGAACTCGCGAAGCTCACGCCCGAGACCGCCCGCGCGGTGAAGTTCTCCAAGCCCAAGGGCCTCCTCGACGAGGTGCTCGGCGGCGAGGCGGCCACGGGCTCCCGGGGGTCGCTCGAGGCCCTCGCCGAGCTGACCACGCCGCGGGCCTGGTACCTCTGCTCGTGGTGGCCCGCGCTCGTCACGACGGGCCGCTGACCACCGCCGCGCCGAACTCGGCCAGCGCCGCGTGATCCGCGGCGGTAAGCCGCGTGCCGCGGACCCGCGCGAGGGCGATCCGGCAGAAGCAGTCCGCGGCCGCGACGTCTCCCGCCGTCGCGTCGGCGTGATGGCACGTCGCGAGCACGGCGGCGAGGTCGCGAACATCGGCGGCGAGCGCCCCGGCGACGAGCTGCCGGTCGGCGAGCGACCGGCCGTGGCGACGGATCGCCCGGTCGATGCGCATGGCGGTGCCGGCCAGGAGCCGCCGCGCGGCCCGGGCGTGGTCGCGGAGCCGCCGATCGAGAATGCCGGCATCGCGGCCCGCGGAGCCCGCGAGCGACGCGGCACGCCATCCGAGCCACGCCCCGGCTCGCCGCACGGCCGCAGCCCCGTGGCCGACCGCCGCGGGCGGATACCCCTTGGCGAGTCCCTTGAAAAGCGCGAGGCCGAGGAGGTCGCTCTCCCCCTCGTAGACGCCGACGGCGAGGTGGTCGTGGAACGAGTCGCCGAGCGGGTGGCCCACGAGGAACGCGCGTCCGCCGTGCACGCCCAGCGCCTCGATGGCGGCGGCGCGGACGCATTCGCTGGCCGTCGTCTTGGCGACGATCGCCTCCAGTTCGCCCGTGCCGCCGGAGTCGATGGCTGCGGCGGCCCAGGCCGAGACGGCGTCGCACGCGGCGGTCGCGGCCGCGATCCGGGCAAGCCGGCCGCGGACGAGCTCGCGTTCGGCGATCGGTCGGCCCCAGGTCGAGCGGGCCAGCGCGTGGGCCCGGGCCTGCGCGAGCAGGATGCGGAGCGTGCCGGCGGCCTGGGCCGCGAGCGTCGTGCGGCCGCGGTTGAGCCCGTGCCACACGATCCGCATGCCGTCCCCGCCGGGCGCTGCGAGCAGGTCGGCCTCCTCCACCGGATGCCGCGTGAACTCGGCCGCCGCGTTGCGGGCGTGCCGCAGCGGGTGGATCGCGTAGTGCCGCAGCCGGAACGTCGGCCCGTCGGCCTCGGGCAGCCGGACGAGCGAGACCGTCGGACGGCCGTCGAGGATCGCGAGCACCTTCATGAGCCGGCCGTGCATCGCGTTGGTGATGAACATCTTCGTGCCGGTGAGGAGCAGCCGGCCGTCCCGCCGCTCGAGCACGGCGCGGACGGCGCCGAGATCGCAGCCCACCTCCGGCTCGGTCGCGCCGAAGATCGAGAGGGGCGTACCGGCCGCGAGAGCGGGCAAGTGCCGCGCCTGCTGCTCGGCGCTGCCGAACGCGGACACGGCCGTCACCGCGCCGATCGTCGAATGCACGGCGAGCATCCCGGCCGCCGTGGGGCAGTCCGACGCCAGCCGCGTGATCCCGGCGGCGAGGTCGAGCATGCCCGCGCCCGCGCCGCCGAACCGCTCGGGCACGGCGAGGCCCCACAGCCCCGCGCGGCCGAGGGCCGCCTCCGCCGCGGCCGAGAATCGTCCGGCGGGCGCAGCCGGCGCGTCGACGAGCGGCGCGGCGGGCGCCGGCGGCGACGCGGGCGGATCGTAGAGCCGGCCCTCCGCCCGCAGCCGCGCGAGTTCCGCGACTGCCCGGTCGATCAGGGCGGTCACCGCTTCGCGCGCCGGCGTCGCGGCCCGCTCGGCCGCCGCCGCGAACCCGCCCTCGCCCCCGCGCCAGACCGCGTTCGCGAGCCACGGACCGGCACCGCGGTCGCCGAAGGCCGTGTCGCCGGACGGCACCACGCAGGCCCACGGCGGCGGCTCGGGCTCCGCCGCGGCCGCCACCCGCGCTGCGAGGTGCGCCGCCACGCGGTCGCGGCGGATCTTGAGCGACTCGGTCGCCTCGCCGTGCGCCGCGTCGAAGGGCCGCCCCACGAGGAACGCCCGCCGCACCCGCCAGCCGCGCGGCAGCCGCTCCTGTCGCCGCGCGAGCCTGCGGCCGAGCCAGGCGAGCACCCGCGGATGCGACAGCGCCGCGCGCCGCGAGAACACGCGGACCCCGAGCCGCCGCACGGTTGCGCGGAGTTCGTCGGGGTCGGGCACGATCACCGCCACCGGCCAGGGGAGCCCGTCGCCGACGACGCACACCTGGGCGACCGCCTCGTCCTCCGCGAGCGCCCGCTCCACCTCGGCCGGCGGCAGTTTCGTGCCGCTCGCCAGCACGAGCGCGTCCCGCAGGCGGCCCGTGATCCGCAGGTGCCCGGCCGCGTCGAGTTCGCCCACGTCTCCGGTCTCGATCCATTCCGCCGCGTCGCCCCGCCCCATCCGCACGACGCCGGCCTCTCCGGGGGCGAGCACGGCCATCGCGCGGCTCGGCGTGCGGACGAGCACCTGGCGCCGCGACGCGGGCCGATCGTCGAACCGCACCTCGACGCCCTCGAGCGGCGGCCCCACCGTGCCCGGCCGCGCGATCCGGGGATTCGACACCGCCACGACCGGCCCGGCCTCGGCGAGCCCGTAGCCCTCGACGAGGGGCACGCCCCGCGCGGCGAAGCACGCGGCCGTGCGCGTGCGCAGGGCCGCGCCCCCCGACACGCAGACCCTCACGCGGCCGCCGAGCGCCGCGGCGAGGTCGGGGATCCGGCCCGCCCGCACGCCGCGCTCGATCCGCTCGAAGAACGCCGGCACGCCGAGGACGACGGTCGGTGGCAGCGCCCGGCAGGCATCGAGGCACCGCCGGCGGTCGCGGACCACGTTGAGGCAGCCGCCGCGGACGAGGGTCGTGTAGAGGTCGCCGACGCGGGCCATGCCGTGGCTCAGCGGCAGCCACGAGAGCCGCACGTCGCGGGGCTCCGCGAGAAAGACGTCGCTCGCGGCGATCGCGTTGGCGGCGAGCGCCCGCTGCGAGTGGACGTAGCCGTGCGGCATGCCGGTGGTTCCCGAGGACAGGAGCACCGTGCAGCCGGCGTCGGGGTCGCAGGCCGCCGCGTGCCGCGCGATCGCAACGCGGAGGTCCGCGATCTCGGCCGCCGGTCGCGACGGCGCGCCCGCCTCGATGCCGGCGCACCGCGTGCCGGCGACGTCACGGCCTCCGCCCGCGACCGGCTCGACGACGATCCACGGCGGATCGCCCGGCCGGCCGGGAACACCGCTGCGCACCACCGCCCGCGGCGCGAGCCAGGCGATGGTCCGCGTTTCTTCGGCCCCGGTGCCGCCGTGATGCAGCGCGGCGTGCTCGAGGCCCGCGAACAGGCACGCCAGGTCCACGACGATCCAGTCTGGGGCATGGGGGCCGACGTGCGCCACGCGGTCGCCGCGGCGGAGGCCCGCGGCAAGGAGCGCGTCGGCCACGTCGAGGGCCGCGGCCGCGAGGTCGGCCCAGGTCCATTGCCGCAGTCCGCCCTCGGGGCCTGATTCCACCGCCAGGGCCGGGGCCTGCGGCGACTCGTCGAGTCTGCGCAGGACGAGGGCCGCGAGCGTACCGGGATGGTCGCCACGGCGGTCCCCTCGCGGCGGCGCAGGGTGCGAGAGCGTCGGATTCATGCCGGCCTCCGCGCGATCACCGATTGGCTTTGTCGCGCCGCCGGGATTGTAGTGGAGCCCCCGCGCGGCTCCTTCTCGCGACGTGCAAGTCATGCCCGGGCAAGCGGTTGCGGCCCACGAGCCGGGCCATCGACCGACGCGACGCCATCTGGCGTGGAGGAAAAAACGGGCTGCGGTTTACACTCGCCCCTCCGTTCGACCGCCCTCACCCCGGATACATCACGATGGCCGCCGCGTCGCCGATCGCCCCCCGCAAGGTTTCGCCGGTTTCCCCAGTGTGTCGCCGGCCGATGGTCGTCGTCCTCGCGTGCGCGGCCGTGGCCGCGTCGCTTCCGGCCCCGGCGCAGGTGCCGCCGCAGCGCTTCGAGGAACTGGCCGCGGAGGCCGGTGAGGCGGCCAAGGCGTTCCGCCCCGTCGCAGCCCCGGAGCTCGACGCCGCTGCCCGCGGCCTCCGCGACGCGCTCCGGCCGCTCGCCGCGCTGCTCGGGCGGAGCGCCAGCGGCAAGGACTGGAAGGACTACCTCGAGTGGAAGTCACTCGAGGCCCAGGCGGCGGGCGGCTCGGCGGCCGACCCCGCGGTGCTGCGGCGGCTCGAGGACCTGCTCAACGCCACGGAGACGGGCCTCGACATGCCCGACTTCGTCCGCGTGCGCAAGGCGGTGACCCGCTACGCGGAGGCTGCCGACGCGGCGAAGGGAGCCGGCGCCAAGCGGTCGGCCCAGCGGCTCGAGTCGCTGGCCGCGGGACTCCGTGCGGCGGCCGCGAGCGGCTCGCTCGAGAGCCTCGCGTCGGCGGGGCCGGCGCTCGAGCGGCTCGCCGAGGCGGGCCAGGCTGCCAACGTGATCCGCGGCGTCCGCGCCGCCGTCGGGCGGCCGAACATGCTGCTCGAGGTCCACGAGCGGCTCTTCGCGCAGGTCGTGGACCGGCCGGTGGACGAGGTCAATCCAGTCAACGAGTCGATCCTCGGCGCACGGGTCCGTGGCACGGGCCACACGACCGGAAGCGTGCGCGTGGACTTCGTGCCCTCCGCGAACTCCGGTGCCTGCGATCTCGTGCTCGCCGCGCGCAACGTCTCGAGCACCCGCGGCACCCAGGGGCCCGTCACCGTCCACACCCAGGGCTTGACCGACATGTCGGCGCGGCGGCGGGTTTTCCTCGACGGCCGCGGCGTCTCCGCGGCCCCCGTGCAGGCGACGGCGGACACCGCCACCCAGATCACCGGCATGCAGGTCAGCGTGCCCATCGGCCACCGGCTCGTCTGCCGGTTCGCCCAGCGGAAGGTCGCCGAGACGAAGCCGCGGGCCGAGGCGGTGGCCGAGGCCAAGGCCCGGGACCGCATCCGCCGCGAGTTCACCGCGCAGACCGACCCGGCGATCGCGCAATTCCGCAGCGAGTTCGAGCGCCGCGTCCGCCGGCCGCTCGAGAGCCGGGGCATGTATCCAGAGTGGATCCGCGTCCACTCCACCGACGAGGCGCTCGTGACCACGGCCCGCAAGGCGTCGGCCGTGCAGCTGGCGGCGGCCAGCGACCCGCCCGCGGCGGCCGCCGGCAACGTGCTCACGGCCCGGATCCACGAGTCGGCCGTCAACAACGCGCTCGAGCAGCAGTTCGGGGGCCGCATCTTCACGCAGGATGACGCCGCGAAGCTGGCGACCGAGTTCAAGGCGAAGATGCCCGAGTCGCTCGGCAGCGAGGCTGACCAGCAGCCGTGGGCGATCACCTTCGCCAAGCACCGGCCGATCACCGTGGCGGCCGCCGACGGACGGCTCACCTTCAAGGTCCGCGGCGACAAGTTCGTCTCCGGCGAGCGCGACTTCCCCGGCATGGACGTCTGGGCCTCCTACACGATCGGCCGCGGTCCGCAGGGCTTCACGCTCGTCCGCGACGGCGACGTGCAGATCTACCCGCCGGGCTTCAAGCCGGGCGGCGGCGAGAAGCTCTCGCCGGCCGAGACCTCGGTCCGCCGCATCCTCCAGCGCCGCTTCGACAAGCTGCTCAAGAGCGAGATCGAGATCCAGGACCTCCCGCTCGAGGGCGAGCTCGCCCAGGCCGGCCCGCTGCCGATGCAGCAGTTCGAGTCGCGGAACGACGGCTGGATCGCGATCGGCTGGAAGCAGAAGGGCGCGGCCGCGGCCGGCGTCCCCACGCCGGCCTCCGCGGCCACCGCCCTCCTCACGGCGTTTGCGAGGCAGTAAGCGGGCCACCGGGCTTCGGCTCCCGTAGCCCGGTTGCTCGCAACCGGAGACCGCGCACATTCCGGTCGCGAGGCGACCGGACCACGGCGACCGGACCACGGCGACCGGACCACGGCGACCGGACCACGG
>JBJTPA010000173.1:0-9701 GCA_046074885.1 Planctomycetaceae bacterium | reverse complement strand
CGGCCGCCCCCTGGTTCCAGTTGCCCGGCGCCCTCGTGATGTTCTGGCTGCCCGTCCTCGCCAATTCTTCGCCGCCGGCCGTCCGCCTCGCGCACCTCGACGGCCTCCACCTCGCCCTTAACCTCACCGCCCTTGGCACGCTCGCGTGGATGCTTGCCCGCGCCCGCCGCGACCCCACCCTCTCCCCGACGCTATGTCTCAGACCCTGCTTGTGACCGGATCCTCCGGCCTGATCGGCTCGGAAGTGTGCACGTACTTCGCCCGCGAGCTCGGCTACGCGGTGCACGGGGTGGACAACAACCAGCGCGCCGTGTTCTTCGGCCCGCAGGGCGACACCCGCTGGAACCAGGAGCGGCTCAAGCAGTCGCTCACGTCATTCACGCACCACGAACTCGACATCCGCGACCGGGAGGGCGTGCTGCGGCTCATCGACGCCGTGAAGCCCGACGCGATCGTGCACACGGCCGCCCAGCCGTCGCACGACCGGGCCGCCGCCATCCCCTTCGATGACTTCGACACCAACGCCGTCGGCACGCTCAACCTGCTCGAGGCCGTGCGGCGATCCTGTCCGCAGTCGCCCTTCGTGCACATGAGCACGAACAAGGTCTATGGCGACGCCCCCAACGAGCTGCCGCTCGTGGAACTCGAGACCCGCTGGGACTACGCCGACCCGGCCATGCACGGCGGCATCCCCGAGACGTTCCGGATCGACGCCAGCAAGCACTCGCTCTTCGGGGCCTCGAAGGTGGCGGCCGACGTCATGGTGCAGGAATACGGCCGCTACTTCGGCATGCAAACCTGCTGCCTCCGCGGCGGCTGCCTCACCGGCCCTTCGCACTCGGGCGTCGAGCTCCACGGGTTTTTGAGCTACCTCGTGAAGTGCAACCTCGAGGGCAAGCCCTACACCGTCTACGGCTACAAGGGCAAGCAAGTCCGCGACAACATCCACTCCCACGACGTGGCCCAGTTCATCGAGCGGTTCTTGCAACAGCCACGCAGTGGCGAGGTGTACAACCTCGGCGGAGGCCGGGCCAACAGCTGCTCGATCCTGGAGGCGTTTGCCCGGGTCGAGGCCCTCACTGGCACGAAGATGCAGTGGACCTACTCGGACAAGAACCGGGAGGGGGACCACATCTGCTACATCTCCGACCTCACGAAGATGCGGCGGCACTACCCCGGCTGGGACATCACCAAGAACCTCGACGACATCTTCTCCGAGATCGTCGAGGGATGGCGGAAGCGATGAGGCTCCTCGTCACCGGCGCCTGCGGATTCGTGGGTTCGACGCTCGTGCGGGCACTGCGGGCGGCCCGGCCCGACATCGCGATCACCGGGCTCGACAATTTCGTCCGCGAGGGGAGCCGCTCGAACGTCGAGCCGCTCCGCCGGCTCGGGGTCACGGTCGTCCAGGGCGACATCCGCAACCCGGCCGACCTCGACGCCCTGCCCGCGGCCGACTGGGTGCTCGACTGCGCCGCGGAGCCGAGCGTGCTCGCCGGCGTGTCTGGGGGCGTGTCGTCGTTCGACGTCATGGACCACAACCTGATCGGCACGATCCGCGTGCTCGAATACTGCAAGCGGTACGGGGCCGGCATCGTCCTCCTCAGCACGAGCCGCGTGTACTCCATCGCGCCGCTGGCGGCCCTGCCCGTGGAGGTCGTGGACGGGGCCTATCGGCCGCGGGCGTTTCGCCCCGAAATCGGCCTCACCGCCGCGGGCATCGACGAGTCGTTTCCGACCTCGCCACCGGCATCGCTCTATGGCATCTCCAAGCGGTGCTCGGAACTGCTCGCGCTCGAATACGGCGAGGACTTCGGGTTTCCGGTGTGGATCAACCGCTGCGGCGTGCTCGCCGGAGCGGGGCAGTTCGGCAAGGCCGACCAGGGCATCTTCACGTTCTGGATCCGGTCGTGGCGGGACGGCAAGCCGCTCGCATACATCGGCTTCGATGGAAAAGGCTCGCAGGTGCGGGACTGCCTGCATCCGCGGGATCTCCTGCCCGTGCTCCTGCGGCAACTCGACGGCGGCGCGCCGGCGAAGGCGGACGACGATCTGGATCCGCGGATCTGCAACTTCTCCGGCGGGACGGCCAACGCGATGTCGCTCGCGCAGTTGAGCGGCTGGTGTCGCACGCGGATCGGCCCGAAGGACGTGGCCTCGGTCGCCGAGCCCCGCCCCTTCGACCTGCCGTGGGTCGTGCTCGACTCGACCCGCGCCGGGCGGCTTTGGGGCTGGAAGCCCGTCACGCCGATCGACGCCATCCTCGAGGAAATCCTCGAAAGCCCCTGACGCCGCGGCCTCACGTCGGGTCTGACGACGGAAGGAATCGCCGCGGTCAACGGGAGTCGTGCCTGACGACGGAACCAATCGGCGGCCGGTTCGCACCCGTGAGTTTTCGCCAGAGGTTTCCCGCGCGCCAGCGGACCACGAAGGCGCGGTGACGCCACGACGGCCGGTTCATCCGGCGGATCGTCCGGCGATCGGGCTCGGCGGAGAGCCGCGGGAAGAAGCCGTGCGGCGTGATCCAGTAGCCGAGATCCGGGATCGCCCGGAATTCCGGGGCCGGCAGCCGCCGCTTCTGGAGGTGGATGTAGAGGAACTCGTCGCGGCCGATGCGGCCCGTCGCGTCGTCCACGAAGTCGCGGAACACGCGGCCGTCGTTCCAGAAGAAGGCCTGGAGGCGATGGTTCGCGTGCCCGTAGAGGCGGAACCGGGCCGGCGGCGCGAGCACGTCCGCCACGGGAGCCACCGGCGCGCGGGGCACGCCGTGATGCTCCAGGATCCGGTTGATGCCCGCCGACTCGTCGAAGAAGAAGTAGTAGTTCTCGTGGGCCAGCACCGTCCGCCAGTCCACGATGCCCGGGGCCTCGAGCATGAACAGCCGGCTGCCTTCGTCGTCGTTGCGGAAGATCGCGAGGTGGCCCTTCTCTTGAACGCGTGGATGGCGGTCGAACAGGTCGTCGGTCAGGAAATCCGCGAACCGCCCCCAGATGATGTCGAGGTCGCAGTGGCCCCAGTGGGTGAAGTCACGCAGGTGGTCCGCGAAGAGCAGGCCATACATCGGCTTCAAATCGCAGTACTTGTAGGTCCACGTGATCCGGGTCTCGACGCCGAGGGCGTCGCGGATCCTGCGGTTCATGTCGTCCACCGACAGCGGCAGGAAGCGGACGTTGGCCGGCGCCGCGGCGTGGTCGGCGTGGTCGCCGAGGATCAGCCAGGTGATTTCCGGGTTCGCCGCGCACGACGCGAGGAAGAGGTCGAAGTACGACGGGAACGGCCCCCGCCAGACGACGACGAGCGCCACGCGGCGTCCCGCGGCGCCGCCCGCCCGGCCCGTCGTGTCCCGTCGAGCATCGCTCACGTCCGCCCCCCAGCCGTGTCCACGGCTTCGGTCGCGATTTCGCGGAGCGCGTCGCGGAAGCGGTCAAACGCGAGATGATCGGCGGCCCACGCCCGGCCGCTCGCGCCAAGCGCCGCCAGTCGCGAGGCCGGCGCCGCGGCGAAATCGCGGATTGCGGCGGCCGCCGTCTCCTCCGCATCGTCGGGCAGGAGCCAGCCGCAGGGAAAGCCTGCTAGTTCGTCGCCGGCGATGTCGTGGGCGAGGTCGTGGCCCGGTGACACGATCACCGGCAGGCCGTGCGCCAGCGCCTCGGCCATGGAGTAGCCAAAATTCTCGCGGTGCGACAGCGAGATGAACCCGTCGGCGGCATGGAACGCGGCCGACACGTCGGCCCCGGCGAGCGGCCCCACGAAATGCATGCGGCCCGCGGCCCCGGGCGGCAGAAGCCGCCGCAGGCTCGCGATCGAGACGCCCTCCTCCATGCCCACGACCACGAGGTGGCAGCCGGCCGCCCCGGCCCGCAGGAACGCCTCGATCATGTGGGCAGGCCGCTTCATCGGGTGCAGCCGGCCCACGAAGAGCAGCACGCGGTCGCCTTCCGGGATGCCCTGGGCCGCCCGAAACGCCGCCCGGGCCGCCTCGCGCCCCGCCTGGTCGGGCAGCGGCACGGGCCAGTGCACCACCGCGAGCCGCTCCTCGGGCACCCAGGCGGCCGCCTTGCTGGCTTCCCGGCGCGTGGCGGTGACGACCCGGGCCGCGCCCGCGAAGAACGGACGGCCCCGTGTGGCCAGCCAGAGCCGCTTGGCGAGGGCCCGCCGCGACAGGCCCCACGGGTCGAGGCAGCCCTCCAGGACCGACAGCCATGGCCTGCGGTGCTCGCGGCACCAGCGGGCCGCCCACGGGGCGTGGCCGCGAAACAGCGAGTGCACCACGAGGAGGTCCGCGCCGGCGACGGCCCGCCCCGCCTCGGCCGCCATGCCGGGCGTCACCCAGTGGCAGGCCGCATTGAACGGCCGCGGCCGACAGGCCACGCGAACGACGGGCCGCTCCTCCCGAAGCCCCGACCGGTCAGCCGCCCCGTCGTCGAACGACAGGATGCCCGCATCGAGCGCCTTCGAGAAGTTGCACACCGACCGGTGGATGCCCCCATACACCGCATCGTGCGTCAGGCAGACGTCCCACACGTTCATACGCGGCCGCCCGCGGCAATCTGCACGGCGGGATGCGGGTGCTTGACGACGCCAGCAGAAAGTGTACTTTTGTTCATGTGTCCTACGGTCGTGAGTGCCAAAACCAGTGCCAGTTATCGCACGTTTCCACGGTATTTTGATCCGCATGTATTTTTCGACACGCGACAACACTCGGCGCCCCACATCCACGCGGAATACGCCGACTTTCGCGCCTGCTTCGCGATTCCGTCCGGGGAAGTTCTGGCCGGCGCACTCCCGCCGCGTCAGGCACGGCTGGTCGAACAGTGGATAGAATTGCGCACTGGCGAGTTGCTTGCCGACTGGAAGCTTGCGGTGGCGGGTTTGCCGTTGCAACCGATCCCACCGCTGAATCCCTGAGGATGCCGACGATTGCCGTCCAGGATGCCATGAATCCGTATGTCATTGCCGTGACGACGTTGCCGGAATTTCGGCTCGAGGTCATCTTCACGTCCGGCGATCGTCGCATTTTCGACGTGAAGCCCTACCTTGGCAGGGGCGTGTTCCGGCAGTTGCAGGACCCCGTCGTGTTCAGGACCGCACACGTCGTCGCCGGTTCGGTCGAGTGGACGGGGGAAAATCCACTCTCGTCGCCCGCGTTCAGTTTCGACACCTTGTACGTCGACGGCGTGCCGAGCGATGTCGTGGCTCGCAGCTGAAAAACGCGGCGTCATCGATTTTCCGTGACATGAAATGATCCCGATGAACCCCGACACGATCCGTGAATTCGTCCGCCGCCAACCGTTTCAGCCGTTCGTGATCCGCATGTCGAACGGCGAAGTGCACGAGGTGACGCATCCGGAATGCGTGATCGTGTTCCAGAGCAAGATCGTCGTGGGCTACCCCGCGGATGAGCGGACCGTTCACTGCGGCCTGATCCACGTCAACAGCGTCGAAGCCCTGCAGCCGGCCTGACGCGGCGCAGGCCGTGATTCAGCCCCGGCCGCAGATGGCCATTATCCGGTCGGCCCAGACTTCCTTCGCGTAGGGGGCGGCCAGCGGCATGCCTCGCTCGCCGATCCATGCGAGATCCGGGCCGCGATCGTGGAGCCAGCGAAGGGCGTCGGCGAAGGCCTCGACGTCGCCGGGGCCGACGACGCGGCCGTTGAACCAGGACCGGACGAGCTCCACCGTGTTGCCACAGGCGCTCGTGCAGGCGATCGGCATCCCCGAGGCCACGGCTTCCGTGATCACGAACGGCCACGGGTCGTAGTCGCTCGCCAGCACGAACGCCCCGTGCTCGGCGCGGACCCGCGGCATCTCCGCGGGCTGCACGAAGCCGAGGTCGCGGATGCCCTCGACGCCGGCCAGGAGCCGCTCGTCGGGGCCCATGCCGCAGCACGTGAGCTCCCACGGATCCCGGACGAGCGACCGGTAGCGGCGGTAGGCCGCCACGAGGACATCGAGCCGCTTCTCGCGGACGTAGCGGCCGGAGTAGAGGAACCGCCGCGGGTACTCGGCCCGGGCTGCACGGGCCGCGAACGACTCGGCGCAGGCCGCCGTGTCCACGCCGTACATGCCCCGCTCGATCCGCGACTCGGGAAACCCGAGCCACGCCGCGTAGGCGGCCGACCGCTCGCCCGGCACGATCGCGCCCGCGAACCGCCGCAGGTAGCGCCGCAGCACGAGCGGGGCGAGGAACTTCCGCACCGCGGGCGCCCACGTCATGTCGAACGCGATCCACTTCGGCACCGCGGCGAAGGCCGGACATTCCGCCGCGAACCGGCACATCGGGCTCCGCCAGCCGAGGATCACCATCGCGTCGGGCGCGGCCGCGGCGATCTGCCGCTCGAGGGCCTGCCGGTCGAACGACCGCTCCGTGCGATGCACGCGATACTCGAGCCCGGCGAGCACGTCCTCGTGGCGATAGGCCGTGTTCGAGGCTTCCGGCAGATCGACGAACACCGTGAGCGACACGCCCGGCCGCGCGGCCAGCTCGCGCCAGCAGGCCGCCATCGGCCCGGTCACGCCGGTCCAGAAGAGGGCGATGTTCATGCGGCGGCCTTCGGCACGACCATCCCAGAGGGATGGACCACGTGGTCGCGGCACCACGCACGGAAGAAATCCACAGGGCCGGCCACGTGCCGCCCCGCGGCGATCCCGGCATTGCGGGCAACGCCCACGCCGCGGTTCGGCTGGTCGATCACCCACACCCGCGGATCGGCCTGCGACCTCGCGACGGCATCGCCGCCGTCGGACGAGCCGTCGTTGACCACGATGATCTCGGGCACCGCCGCCGGCTCGATCGACTGCGCGTAGACCGAGTCGAGGGCCCGCTGGATGTAGCCCCGCTTCTGGTACAGCGCAATGACGACGGAAAACATCGACGAGGCTTTTCCTCAGGCCAGCCCTGCCAATCATACCCCACCCTTGGCGAGAATATGAACGTTTGTATACTCCACAAAAAAGCCCTCGCTCCCGGACGGCACGGCCTCGCATGAACGCCCGCCGACACAACGAACGGAAATTTCCGCGATGGCGCGAACTGCCGCAGGGCGGAAGGCTTTACTGGCTCGACGTTCCGGGGAAAATGAACTGGCGAGCGAGGTACTGCAAGGAGGTCGATGCCGAGGAGCGGACGCTACGCTTTTGGCAGGAGATCTACGACGAGACGGGCATGCTCGTCGAGGTTCACGAAAAGTATCCGGTGGACCGCGGCCATCGGAAGGAGCATCGACGATGATCACCCGCCAGATCGTGGCAGACAGGATCGGCGCGTGGCTGCGCCACGACATCTCGCTCGAGGATCTCGTGGATTGGGCGGAATCCGCCCTGCAGGAGTCCGAGTTCGATGCCGAGGGCGGCCCGGAACTTCCGGAAGTCGTGGGCCGCCTGGGCCTCGCGGACGTGCGCGCCTTCGGATTGACGTGGGACGACTGCGAGCACCTGCTCCACCGACTTGGCTACAAGGCCCACGTCGAAATCACCTCCGCCTGAAGCACAAGCCGGAGACGGCGCATGCCCGACGCAGCCAAGGTCGCCCTCGTCACCGGGATCACCGGGCAGGACGGCTCCTACCTCGCCGAACTCCTCCTCGACAAGGGCTACGAGGTGCACGGCCTCATCCGCCGGTCGAGCACCTTCGGCACGCAGCGGATCGAGCACGTCTACCGCGACGTCCACGAGGCGGGCCACGCCCTCACGCTCCACTACGGCGACATGGCCGACGGGAACGGCCTCGCGCGGCTCATCCGCGAGACCCGCCCCACCGAGGTCTACAACCTCGCCGCCCAGAGCCACGTCCGCGTCAGTTTCGACCAGCCGACCTACACGGCCGACGTGACGGCGCTCGGCACGCTCCGCCTCCTCGAGGCGATCCGCGACCAGCAGGATGCGCTCGGCCGCCGGATCCGCTTCTACCAGGCGTCCAGCTCCGAGATGTTCGGCACGGCCGTTGAGACGCCGCAGACGGAGACCACGCCCTTCCACCCGCGGTCGCCCTACGGCGTGGCCAAGCTCTACGCCCACTGGATCACGGTGAACTACCGCGAGAGCTACGGCCTCCACGCCTCCTGCGGCATCCTCTTCAACCACGAGAGCCCGCGGCGCGGCGAGACGTTCGTGACCCGCAAGATCACCCGGGCCGCCACCCGCATCAAGCTCGGCCTGCAGCGGAAGCTCTACCTCGGCAACCTCGACGCCACGCGCGACTGGGGCTTCGCGGGCGACTACGTCGAGGCGATGTGGCTCATGCTCCAGCAGGATGAGCCCGACGACTACGTGATCTCCACCGACGAGACCTTCACCGTGCGGGACTTCTGCGAGAAGTCGTTCGGCCGCCTCGGCCTCGACTACCGCGACTTCGTGGAGATCGATCCCCGCTACTTCCGACCCTCCGAGGTGGACCGGCTCCTCGGCTGCTCCGCGAAAGCCCGCCGGACGCTCGGCTGGAGGCCGCGGGTGACCTTCGACGAGCTCGTGGCGATGATGGTCGATTCCGACCTCGAACTCGCCCGCCGCGAGCAGGTGCTCATCGAGGCCGGCCACGAGGCGGGCCTGCCGAACCGCTGACGCAAGGCGTCGCCCCCATGACGGACCTCGCGACGAAGCGGATCGTGGTCACGGGCGGCGCCGGCTTCCTCGGCACGGCCGTGTGCCGCGTGCTCCGCGACCGCGGCGTGCCCGCCGACCGGATCGTCGTGCCGCGGAAACGCGACTACGACCTCACGGTCGAGGCCGACGTCGCCCGGCTCTACGACACCGCCCGGCCCGACGTGGTCATCCATCTCGCGGCCGAGGTCGGCGGCATCGGCGCCAACATGGCCCACCCCGGCCGCTTCTTCTACGCCAACATGGCCATGGGCCTCCACCTCGTCGAACACGCCCGCCGCCGCGGCATCGCGAAGTTCGTCCACACCGGCACCGTCTGCGCCTACCCGAAGCACTGCCCGATCCCGTTTCGCGAGGACGACATCTGGAACGGCTACCCCGAGGAGACCAACGCTCCCTACGGCGTGGCCAAGAAGGCGGTCTTCGTGATGCTCGACGGCTACCGCCGCGAGTACGGCCTCAAGAGCGCCGTCGTCGTGCCGGTGAACCTCTACGGGCCCGGCGACGACTTCGACCCGGCCACGAGCCACGTGATCCCCGCGCTCATCCGCAAGTGCGAGGAGGCCCGGGTCGCCGGGGCCGCGTCGATCACCTGCTGGGGCACGGGCTCCGCGACGCGGGAGTTCCTCCACGTGGACGACGCGGCCGAGGGCGTCGTGCGGGCCGCGGAGGTGATGGAGGAGCCCGTGCCGATCAACCTCGGCGGCGGCGCGGAGATCGCGATCCGCGACCTCGTGACGAGGATCGCCGCGGCTTGCGGGTTCCACGGCCGCATCGAGTGGGACGCCACGAAGCCCGACGGCCAGCCCCGCCGCAGCCTCGACATCTCGCGCGCGAGAAGCCTTCTCGGCTGGTCGCCCAGGCAGGACTTCGACGCGGGCCTCGCCGCGACCGTCCAATGGTGGCGAGAGCACGGCGACGAGCGCCGTGGCCCGGTCGCCTCGCGACCGGGAATGCGGGCAGTCCCGGTTGCGAGACAACCGGGCTACGGGGGCGACTCCTGAAATCTCCTGCGCCCGCTCGCGGCGCGCGGCCCTCCGGGCCGCGGCGGGGCTGTGCTAGCATCCCCGCATGCCCAGCCCGAAGCCCGAGCCCCTCTCGCC
>JBJTPA010000172.1:0-8761 GCA_046074885.1 Planctomycetaceae bacterium | reverse complement strand
CATGCCGGGGGCCCGCATGAGGATGATCGTGGTCATGTAGTTGACGCTGCCGAGCATCGAGGAGACGCCGACGAAGGTGAGGCCGAGCAGCCAGAGCGTTTGGCCCCAGCCGCCGCTCACCGCCGCCGCCGGATTCGTGGAGAGCGTCGGGTAGGCCGTCCAGCCGCCCGACGCCGCGCCCCCCTCCACGAAGAAGCTCGCGCCGAAGCAGAGGAAGGCCGGCCACATGAACCAGTACGACAGCATGTTGAGCGTCGGGAACGCCATGTCGTCGGCGCCGATCATGAGCGGGATCAGGAAGTTGCCGAAGGCCCCCGCGAGGATCGGGATGATCACGAGGAAGATCATCACGCTGGCGTGCATCGTGAAGAGCATCGTGTAGAACTCGGGGGGCATCTGGCCGCCCTCGAGCGGGAAGAGCTTCCCGAGCACCGGCACGTCGGACCACGGCCAGGCGATCTGCCAGCGGACGGCGAGCGCGAGCAGGCCGCCGACGAGGAACCAGAGCAGCGTCGAGAACAGGAACTGCAGCCCGATGACCTTGTGGTCCTTCGAGAAGACGTAGGTCGAGAGGAACCCGGCCGCATGCGGCGCGGCGGCGTGGCCGTGGGAGGGGGCGACGACGGTGCTCATGAATGGCCTCCGGACTGCTGTGGATCGGTGTTCGGTCAGTCGGCGCTCGCGACCTCGGCGGCCGCCTCGGGCTTCGGCCCCGCGGCCTCCTGCTCGGCGTACTTCCGCTCCAGCCACGCGTCGAACGCGGCCCGCGGCTCGTAGGTGACGCGGCCCTTCATCTTGTAGTGGCCCCAGCCGCAGAGCTCGGCGCAGACGATGTCGAACTCGCCGGCCTCGGTGGCCTTGAACCACACGGGGATCTTCATGCCCGGCACGGCGTCCTGCTTGATGCGGACGTGGGGCAGGAAGAAGCTGTGGAGCACGTCCATGCTCTTGAGCTGGATGAGCACCTCCTCGTCGGTCGGCAGGTGCAGGTCGTTGACGAGGTGCAGGTCGTCGGGCGTGCCGAGTTGGCCGTCGCGGCCCGGATACCGCAGCCGCCACTCGAACTGCCGGGCGATCACCTCCACGGTGGGCGCCATCCGCGGCCGCCGCATCTTCACGTCGGCCCACGCGTTCATCTGGTAGATCGCGATGAACAGCAGCGTGGCGGCGGGGATGATCGTCCACACCACCTCGAGCGTGTGGCTGCCCTGGATGTAGGTGGCGGGCCGCTCGCCGCGGGCCACGTCGTACTTCCAGAGGAACCAGAAGAGGAGCACCTCGGTAACGACGAACACCACGCCGGTCAGCACGAGGATGAAGTAGAAGAGCGAGTCGATGCTCGCCCCATGGGCGGAGACGTCCTTGGGCAGCCAGATCCCGTAGCCGGGCGCGACGGCGAACGTCGCCACGCCGAGGATCGGCACGGCGAGGAACAGGAGGGCCCAGAAGATGCCGGCGAGTCTGTTCACGTTTCCGCTCCGCTGTCCTGCCTCGAAAAAGCCTGCCTATCGAGCCTCGACTCTTTCCGTCACGCCGATCCCGTCGCTTGCGCTCCGGGCTTCCTGGGATTGTCGCATCCCCGGTCTATTCAATCATCGCTAGAACCGGTCCTTCGCCGCCATCGTGCGATCGGCGCCGAGTTCCCCGTCGGACTCGTAGGGCAGCGACAGCACGTAGTTCACGATGTGCCAGATGTCCTCGTCGGGGACGGTTCCCTTGCCCTCGGCGTTGGCGGGCCCCACGCCGGGCATCGGCGCCCCGTTGATGCCGGTGTAGAGCCGGCGGTAGATGTCGAGCGGCCGCCGGCCGCCCCGGTAGAGGCCGAGCCGCAGGTTCCGCGGCGGAATCGTCCGCGGCCTGAGCGCGTCGCCCGCGATGACTCCCGCCGCGGCGTGCAGCCACTGGGACCGGGAGGCGTCCTGCTGCGGGGCGGCGAGGCCGCCCGCCACCTCCTTGTTCCAGTCGACGATCGCCTTGTTCCAGTCGTCGTAGTCGTTGGCCTGGCCGTCGCCGAGCGCGGTCGGCCCGTGGCACTTCACGCAGCCGCCCGTGCCGAGGAACAACTCGCGACCGCGCTTGAGAGAGGCCGCGCGGGCGAGCCGCGCGGCCTCGTCACGGGGCTGCCCGACGCCGAAGTCGATGCCCGCGGGGACCGCCGCCACCGGGATCTGCTCGGCCGGATCGGTCACCTTCTGCCACTTGGCGGCGACGGGCGCGAGCATCTCGTCCACGAGGAACTCGCGGGTCTCGGGGAGCATCTCGTCGGCGTCCAGCTCGTTCGCGATGTGGGAGTAGAGGGCGATCTCCGTCTCGCCGCGGATCGCGAGATACTTCACGTACTCGGCGAGCGCGTCCACCTCGGCGGGGCTCAGGAGCGCGAACGACGGCATCGACGTGCCGACGATCCCGTTGTTGAGGATCGTCACGAGGTCGGCGTGCGTCGGCTTGGCGTCCCGCCACGTGCTCTTGAACTTGAACTTCCCGGGGCGGTAGTCGCGGGGATAGGGATTGAGGAAGGCCGCCGTCGGCCCCATCCCGTCGCCCGTGATCCCGTGGCAGTGGGCGCAGTGCTCGCGGTAGAGGCCGTTCTTCCGGCCGGCGATGTCGCTGCGGACCGGGCCTGCCGCGAGCGCGAGCCTGGCCGGGTCGAGGCCGGTCTCGGGCAGGACGTGCGGCTCGTCGGGCGTGCCGAACATGGCCTCGAGGATCGTGGCGACCTGCCGCTCCCGCTTCCCGGCCCAGTCGCGCCACGGCTCGTCCGCCTCCGAGGTCGGCGGCAGGGCCTTCGTCGCGGCCACGAGGTTCGGCCGGAACGAGGCCGACGGCGTGCGGCCGCAGCCCGAGGCGGCGACGCAGGCGACGACTGCGGCCGCGAGGATTCCGGTCGGGCGAAGGCAGGAGTGTCTGGTCATGGATGCGTGAACGTCGCGCGGGGAAACGGGATCGTCAGCCGCCGAGGGCGGCCGCGGGCACCTCGAGGGTGCCCAGGTCACGGACCTCGTCGGGCTGGAGCGTGATCGTGAAGCGGCCCTTGGGAGTCCACTTGAGGTCGGGCTTGGCGAGGCCGACGGCGCCGCCCGAGCCGGCGCGCTCGTGCCACACCTGGAACTCGATCGGCTCGCCGGCCGGCAGGTCGGCGATCGCGAAGGCCCCGTCGGCGGCGCTCAAGGCCACGTAGCCGTCCTTGCGGAACACGCCGTAGGCCTTCATCCAGGGATGAACGTTGCAGGTGATCATCGTCGGCATGCCGGTCTCGGCGTCGATCTTGTAGGGGGTCGAGCCGCCGGCGGCGATGAGCTGGTTGAAGCTCGTGCCAGCGAGGTTCGTGTTGTGCCCGACGGTGTCGCTGTTCTTCACCTCGAGCGTCTGGCCGACGCGGGCCGCGACGACGGGAGTGAGGAACTCGCAACTCTTCTGGTCGAAGACCACCGCCGCCGCGGGCACCGGACCCTTCACGCGGCTGGTCTTGCGGGCGAACACGACGACGTTCGCGATCCCCTTCGTCGCCGGATCGACGAGGAGCGAGCGGTCGAGGAGCTTGCGGCCGCCCGCCGTGCAGACCTCGACGTCCTTGTCCACCACGAGGGCCTTCGGCGCGGAGGGAGAGCCGCCGAACGTGAACCGCCCCTTGAGCGTGGCCCAGCCCGTGCCCGTGGGCGCCGCGGCGTCCCCGGCCGCGGCAGGGGCCGTCGCCGACCCGAGCCCCGCACGGATCTTCGCCGCCGCGGAGGCGTCGGCCGTCGGCGCGGCGACGCGCCGCCGGCCGCATCCCGGCAGGGCGAGGGCGACGAGCGTCAGGACGGCGACGGCGCGGGTCCGGTTCAGCATGGAGGCGTCACTTCTGAAAGAGGGCCGGGGCGAGCTGGATGTCGCCCAGGTCCGTGCCGGCGGCGGCCACGGCCACCTTCTTCTTGCCCTTGCTCGTCTTCTCGGCCTTGCCGCCAATCGTCATCTCGCCGAGGTAGCCGGCCTTCTCGTGCCAGAACTGCAGCTCGACCTCGCCGACCGGCACGCCCTTGATCTCGAACGAGCCATCGGCCTTGGAGACCGCCGCGTAGGGGTTCGGCCGGATCACGATCCAGCCCTTCATCCAGGGATGCACGTTGCAGGTGACCTGGGCGGGCACCGCCTCGTCGCTCGCGAACGTGAGCTTCGTGTCGGCCCCCGCGGCGATGAGGTTGTTCGACGGCGGATTCTTCACCGTCGCGACGTTGCTGTTGTGGCCGATCGAGTCGGAGTTCTTGATCACGAGCTCCTGGCCCGTCTGCACGAAAATCACGTGTGGCTCGAAGCGACAGCCCTTGTTGTCGAGCACGGCGGGAGCCGTCGGCTTGAGCGCAGGGTTGGCCTTCACCTCCTTGTCACGGACGAAGACGACTACGTTCGCCACGCCCCTGTCGGCCCCCACCGCGAGTTCCTCGGAGACGAGCTTGTGCTTGCCGCAAACCTCGACGTCCTTGTCGGCCTTGAGGTCGGCCGCGGCGGGGGCGTCGCCGGCGAACAGGAACCGGCCCTTGATGCTCCCCCAGTCGTCGGCGCGGGCGGCGACGGAGGCGGCGGCGAGCGCGGCCGCGACGAACATGCTGGCGAACGAGGTCTTCATGGCGGGTCTCCGGGGCGGGCGGGCGGGAAGCGATCGCGACTTCATTTTAGGGCGACCGGCGGCGCCGGGGAGCCGACCGCCGGATCGCGGCGGGCGGCGGGCGGCGTGGAAGGGGGCGTCGCGGCGGCCGGGGACGCGGGCTGCGCGGCGGGAGCCCCCGGACGTCCGCTCGAGGCCGCGGGCTGCTGCCGCAGGAACGCGTCCAGCTGGAGCCGACGCTTGGCGAACTGGTCGAAGTGCATGAGGAGGTCGGTGAGCGCGTCCACCTGCTGCTCGCTCGTGCCCCGGTAGAGGTCCTGGCTCACCGGCGCGTTGAACGGGATGTTCACCGGCATGCCGGTGTAGGGCAGGAACCGCTTCGGGTTCGCGATCCAGTCGTGCACGTAGCCGGGCCGGAGCCGCTCGTGCACCCGCGTGAGCTGCGGCGCCAGTGCCTTGACGCTCCCCGGCGGCACGTAGTCGCCGACGAGGTGGCACTTCACGCAGTAGTTGTTGTTCGTGACGATCCGCAGCGCCCCGTCGAGGTGGTCGGGCCGCGTCTTCTCGATGCCGGCGAGCGAGCCCTCGTCGAGCCGCGGGTCGGCGACGTAGGGATACTCGGCGTTGTCCACGACGGCGAAGTAGTCCACCAGCGACCCGGCCTGGGTCGAGGAGAGGTTGAACCTCGGCATCCGCAGCACTGCCGGCGGCCGGATCGGGTGCGGGTTGAGCAGGAAGGCGTGCAGCCAGGCCGACTGCACCTTCCGCCCCTCGCCCACGAGCGGCGGCGGCAGCCAGCCCCAGGCGTCGTCGGCCTTCACGTTGGGGTTCACCTGCTTTTCGTCGGCGATGACGACGGGGAACAGCTGACGGGCCAGGTCGCCGCCCCACGCCGGATAGTGGCGGCCGGCGCGGATGGCGTCCTCCGGCACGACGACGTTGGGACCGCCGACCTGCCGCGGCTCGCCGTCCACGAGCGTGTCCCGCCAGAGCGTGATCGGGCGGTGCGGCACGGCCTCGGGGTCGCCCGGCTCGATCGGCACGCCATCCTCGTCGACGAGCTGCGGCTTGCCGGTCGCCGCGTCGAGCACCGGCATGCCGACAAGCTCGGCGCGCCGCCGGCCCTGGCGATCCGTCACCAGCGACTTCGCGACGTCCTGCGGCGAGAAGTGCGGCGTGAGGAACGGGTAGTCGGCGATGGCCGGGGCGGCCCCGAGCGACTCGGGCCTGTAGCGCACGTCCCAGCGGTCCATCCGCAGCACGTGGCAGCCGCCGCAGTTGAACCGCTCGGCCACCACGAGGCCGTCGAGGCGGGCCTGCTCGCGGGGCGACGGGGTGTGGACGTACTGGGCCGCCGGCGGCTCGGCCACGAGGCCGAGCACGAACGTCATCACCGCCTCCCGCTGCCCCTGGTCGAACGGGAACTGCGGCATCCGGTAGCGCTCGTTGTAGGTCTTGTTCTCCGCCTTCTTGAAGTCGTAGCTCCGCGGCGCCCGCAGCTTCTGCCACAGGAAACCCTCCCGCTCGTGGCCGACGAGCTTCTGCACGAACCAGCCGGTGTCGGGGTCGAGCGACTCGAGGTCGACGTGGTGCTCCTCCTCGGGCGCGGCGTAGGCAAGGTCGGCCGAGCCCGGCGACTCGGCCTCGGGCCTCTTCGCGGCGTCGGCCTCCGCGGCCGGGCCGCCGTGCCCCGCGTGGCCGTGCCCCGCGTGGCCGTGGCCGCCGTGGCCGTGGGCCCCGGCGAGCTGTCCGAGGACGAAGTGCGACGCCTGCTCGAAGGCGATCCGCGACGGGTCCTTGCGGCCCCAGTCGGCGAGCGCCGCGCCGGCGGGCTTGGCGTCCTCGAAGCCGGGGATGTCGTGGCAGGCGTAGCAGGCGAGCTTGTTGAGCGTCTTCTTGCCGACGTACTTCAGCAGCGTCTCGTCGCGGGCCGTCCGCAGGTCGGCGAGCATCCGCTCGTCGCCCTGGATCGAGGCCGCGTCGTCCGGCAGGCCGTCCTTCAGCACCGCCTCGGCGCGGGCCGCGGAGAACCGCTCTTTGAGGTACATGAGGGCGAGTTCGTCGAGCGCCGCCCGCTCGTCGGCCGAGAGGCCGCCGGACGACGCCATCGGGAACGCCCGCTCGCCGTCGAGCGTCTCGAAGCCGAGCGCCGCGGCCGGCTTCCATTCAGCCCCGGACCGCATCAGGTATTCGACGGCGTCGGCGGCCGGGTCGCTCACCGTGCCGTCGGCGAGCGTGACGGGCTCGAGCAGCACGTTGGGCATGATCGTCTTGGGGTGGTAGCGGGCCGGCTCGCGGAGCCAGCTGTAGAGCCACTCCCGCCCCTTCGGACTGCCGGCCAGCTTCGCCCCGATCCGCGACAGGTTCGGCCCGTGCGTGCTCGACGCCTCGGGGAAGTCGTCGTGCTGGTGGCAGGCGAGGCAGCCGCGGACCTGGACGACCTTCTTCCCGCGGGCGGCGTCGGCCTTCGCCGTGATGCCCGCGTGGGGCGCGACGTAGTCGAACGGCGCGCTCGAGGCGCTCAGGTACTTGATCATCGAGCGGATCTCGACCGGCTCGTACCGCGCCGACTCCTCCAGCCCCTTGCCCTCGAGGTGGGTCCAGAGGCCGAAGAACCGCGGCATCTTCGTGCTCGGCCGGTACTCCTGCGGGTTCCGCAGCCAGGCGAAGGTCCAGTCGAAGTTGAGCTTGCTCGCCGCGTGCCGCAGCGAGGGCCCGACCTTGGGGTAGGTGCCGGGCGTCTCGGGATCCTTGAGCAGGACGGCGACCTCGTGCGACCGTCTCGAGAGCTTGGCGTCGGCGCCGGCCGCGGCGTCGCGCTCGATCGCGTCGCGCAGGCGAGCCCGCGACTCGCGGGCGTCGGGGCCGGAGCGGACGTCCGCCACCCAGCCGGCGATCGCCCCGCCCAGCTCCTTCAAGCCGGGGTCCGCCGCGATCGCCTCGGCGGCCTCGTGGAACGTGGGCTCGACCCGCATGTCGGGCCCGATGCGCTTCGTGGGACCGGCCCAGCCGTTGATCTCGTGGCAGCCGTAGCAGCCGTACTGGCGGATGAGGTGGTAGCCCTCGACGAGCTTCGGGGCCGGCGGCTCCGGGAACCGCTCGCTCGGCTCGAGGTCCACGACCTGGTGGTGGCACTTGAGGCAGCTCGACTCCTCGAACCGCTGGGGCAGCATCGGCAGGATCCAGTGGTGGTTGTTGAACCAGCCGTGCTCGTCGTGCCACTCGTGGGCCTGCTTCGGGGAGTTCGGCGTGTGCGAGGCCCACTTGAAGGCGGTGGCGCTCCCCTGCCCCTGGTGGCAGATCGTGCAGCCGAAGTCCTTCATCGGGTGCGGGCTCGAGTCGCTCACGAACAGGTCGAGCCGCGGGTGCGACGAGTAGGGCTGCGGCACGCCCCGGCGGACCTTCACCGCCAGCGGACTGCCCCACCGCGGCGTCTCGAGCAGCGCGGCGAGCGCCTGCCGCCGGCCGAGCGTGCGGCCACCCCCGACGTCCTCGATCACGTCGCCCACCATCAGCCCGGCCTCGGCGGCCGGGGACGCCGGCACCACCATGCCGACCGTCGGGTCGTCGGCGTCGAACAGGCCGTGCGGCGCGAGATGGAAGCCGTAGGCCCTCTCCAGCTGCGCGTTGCCGTCGCCCTCGACGGCCGCCGGCTCCGGCGGCTGGGCGGGCGTCGCGAGCACGAACTCCTTCGCCGACTCCGGGCAGTAGGCCGGCTCGCTCGGCGAGCCGGGCAGCGTCTTGTCCATGCCGCGGTGGCAGGTCGTGCAGCGGTCGAACCGGGCGACGTCGCGGAAGTTGTTGTTGAGCGTGAGCTGCGGCAGCCAGAGCTGCTCCACCCTGATCGGGCTGTTAAAGGCGTCGAGCACCGGGAGCTCCAGCAGCGACTTGCCCACGTTCGGCCGCCGCTGGTCGTAGGTCTTCTGCAGCTGCACGAGCTTCGCGCGGTGGTCGGCCACGGCCTTGGCGGCGACGTCCTCGCCGGCGGTGACGCGGGCCAGGGCCGCCTCCAGCGACTTGCGGTGCGTGTTGGCCGCCTGGAATTCGAGCGTCGCGTCCGCGACCCGGGCCCGCGTGTCGTCGGCCACCGCGAGCAGCTTGGCCTGGCGCTCCGCGGGAGCCTCGTCCGCGACGGCGAGCTCGTAGTCGGCGCGGTTCTTGTCGAGCTCGGCCTTCCGC
>JBJTPA010000171.1:0-18569 GCA_046074885.1 Planctomycetaceae bacterium | reverse complement strand
CTTCACCCGAGCGCAGATCGTCGACGCGGTCAAGGGGGAGGATTATCCTGTGACGGAGCGGTCGGTGGACGTCCAGGTCGCCGGCCTGCGCAAGAAGCTCGGGGCTTTCGGCTCCTACATCGAGACCGTTCGCGGTGTGGGGTACCGGTTCCGGGCCTGACCACGTCGCGCCCGCCGGTCCCGAATCCATGCCCCGCACCCGCCTCGCTTGGCGCCTGTTCGCGGGCTGGTGCGCGCTCGCCGCCCTGGTGCTCGCCGGCTGCACGTGGCTGGCGTCGGTGCAGCTCGCCCGGCTGGCGGACGCGGCCCAGCGGCGGCGGCTGACCGACGCGGTCATCGACATCGCCGCGCGGCTGGCTCCCGACGGCGGGCCGATCGATGCGGACGGCTTCGCCGACCGCGCCAGGGACCTGCGGCCCACGGCCGACATGGCGGTCGAACTCGTCTCGCCCGCAGGCGACGTGCTCGCCTCGACCGCCGACCCGACCTCGGGGCCGGCCTCGATGCGGACGACGGGCGTGCCGGCCCGCGACCTCGTGGCGGCCGCCCGCTCCGGACGGATCGACACCGCCGTCAGCCTCGACCCGGCGACCGGGCGGCGCCGACTGACCGTGGCCGTGCCGCACGGCCCCCCCGCCGCACCGACCGCGATCCTGCTGGCCACGGCCGACACGACGGCGGCCGACGCCGAGCTCGCGGCCGCGCAGCAGCGGCTGATCGGCGGCTGCCTCGTCGTGGCCGCGGTGGCCGCGGCCGCGGGCTGGTCCGTGGCGCGGCGCGCGGCGCGGCCCGTCGAGGAGATCGGCCGCGCGGCGCGGCGGCTCGCCACGGGCGACGTCGCCGCCGCGTTCCCCGCCTCGGAGATCGCCGAGGTGGCGGAGCTCGCCGGCGCCCTCGGTGGCCTGCGGGAGCAACTCGTCGAGCGCGGCCTGCTCATCGGCCGCCAGGACACGCAGCAGGAGGCGGTGCTCGGCAGCATGATCGAGGGCGTGCTCGCGATCGACGGCCGGCAGCGGATCGTGGGCATCAATCGGGCGGCGGCCGAGCTGCTCGGCGTCGAGGTCGAGCGGGCGATCGGCCGCACGCTCCAGCAGGCGGTCCGCAACCCCGACCTGCGACGTTTCGCGCTGGAGGCGATCGACTGCCGCGAGCCGGTCGAGGACGAGATCTCGCTCCGCGGGGCGACCGACCGCACGATCCGCCTGCGGGGCACGGCCCTCCGCGACGTGTCGGGGGAGGGGGGGGCGGTGATCGTGCTCGACGACGTGACCGACGTGCAGCGGCTCGAGAGCCTGCGCCGCGACTTCGTCGCCAACGTGTCGCACGAGCTGAAGACGCCGGTGGCCTCGATCAAGGGGTTCGTGGAGACCCTCCTCGACGGCGCCGCCGACGATCCGGGCGACCGCCGCCGGTTCCTCGAGATCGTCGGCCGGCAGGCCGACCGCCTCGCCGCGATCATCGAGGACCTGCTGGCCCTGTCGCGGATCGAGCAGAACGAGGGCGCGGGCACGCTGCCGCTGGAGCGCGGTCCGGTCGCCGCGGTGCTCGCCGCCGCGGCCGAGGACTGCGCGGCACGGGCGGCCGACCGCGGCGTCGGCCTCGACGTCGCGTGCCCGCCCGACCTCGCCGCCGACATGAACCAGCCACTGCTCGAGCAGGCGGTCATCAACCTCGTGGACAACGCCATCAAGTACAGCCCCCCCGGGGGGACGGTCCGTGTCGCGGCCGCGGCCGACGGAGAGGCGGTCTCGATCAGCGTCCGGGACGAGGGCTGCGGCATCGCGGCGGAGCACCTGCCGCGGCTCTTCGAGCGGTTCTACCGGGTGGACCGGGCCCGCAGTCGGAGCCTCGGCGGCACCGGGCTGGGGCTGGCGATCGTGAAGCACATCGCACAGGCCCACGGCGGAACCATCGGCGTGGAGAGCGAGCCTGCCGCCGGTTCGACGTTCACGCTGCGGATTCCCGTGGCCCGCGGCTAACGTGCCGCCACGGCGCCGGCCTCACGCCCCGGCGTTCGCCGGGTGCCGCGTGTGGAAGTCGAGGATCTGCTGCCAGGCCTCCTCGGGCGTCTCGGCGTAGGAGAAGAGGTCGAGGTGGTGGTCGGCGATCACGCCGGTGTCGGCGAGGTGCTGGAAGTCGATCACCTTCGCCCAGTAGTCGCGGCCGAAGAGGATGATCGGCACCGGCTGCATGCGGTGGGTCTGCCGCAGCGTGAGCGTCTCGAACATCTCGTCGAGCGTGCCGAAGCCGCCGGGGAAGAGCACGACCGCCGCCGCCCGGAGGATGAAGTGGAACTTCCGCAGCGCAAAGTACTTGAACTGGAAGCACAGCTCGGGGGTGATGAAGGGGTTCGGCTGTTGCTCCGCCGGGAGCTTGATGTTGAGGCCGATCGACTTGCAGCCCACGTCGAAGGCCCCGCGGTTGGCCGCCTCCATGATGCCCGGGCCGCCGCCGGTCACCACCACGTAGTCCCGCTGGTCCTCGCACTGGTTGTCGATCGAGACGATTCGGGCGAACTCGCGGGCGGCGTCGTAGTACCGCGAGAACTCGAGCAGCCGGGTGCTCCGCTCGACATCGCGCCGGAGCTGCGGGTCGCCGGGATTCGCCTGGGCCGCCCGGCGGGCCTCGAACAGCCGCCGCTCGGCCGCCGCCCGCTCCACGATCTGGGTGCCGCCGAACACGATCACGGTGGACTCGATCCGGTCGGCCTGGAAGGCGAGCTCCGGCTTGCCGAGCTCGAGCAGCATCCGCACCCCCCGCATCTCGACCTTCGTGAGCAGGGCCGGGTCGTCCTGCGCGAGCGAGTAGCTCGGCGACGTGAGGATCCGCTCCATGTTCTCGGCGACGAGCGCGACGTCGTCGCCGAGGACGGTGTCGGGCAGGATCGGGCAGGCCTTGGGCCTCGGTGCCGGCGTGCCGCCGGGGGTTCCTGGAGAGGGTTTCTCGGCCATGGCTCTCGCTCCCTGGGTCAGCCGTCCAACTCGAACGCGTCGCCGATCGCCGGGATCATCGTCTCCCAGCCACGCCGCTCGCGGAGGAACTCCGCGAGGCCGCGGGCGGCCGGCGGCTCGCCGTGCACGAGAAACGTCCGCCGGGGCGCCGCGATCCCGCCGAGCCAGCGGTCGAGCTCGCGGCGGTCGGCGTGGCCGGACAGGGCATCGACCTTGCGGACGGCCGCCTTCACGGGCACGTCGTGGCCGTGGATGTTGAGGAACCTGGCGCCGTCGATGAGGCTCCGGCCGCGGGTGCCGGCGGCCTGGTAGCCCGCCACGAGCACGGTCGTCCGCGGGTCGGGCAGCCGCCGGGCGAGGTGGTGGAGGATGCGGCCGCCGTTCATCATGCCGCTCGACGCGATGACGATGCCGGCGCCCTCGTGGGCGTTGATCGCCTTCGACTCGTCGGCCGTCCGGGCCAGCCGCACGAACGGGCTCGCGACCGCGTCGGCCACGCCGTGCGAGCGGGCCTCGCTGTAGTCGTGCTCGTCGGCATGCCGGCGAAACACCTCCATCGCCTCGACGGCCATCGGGGAATCGACCCACACCGGGATCTCGGGCAGGCGGCCGGCCGCCATGAGCGTCCGCAGCAGGTAGACGAGCTGCTGGCAGCGGCCGATGGCGAACGAGGCCACGAGCATCATGCCGCCCCGCGCGATCGCCTCCTTCGTCGCCGCCTCGAGCTCGTCGAGCGGCCGGGACGGCGGGTGGTCGCGGTCGCCGTAGGTGCTCTCGAGCACGAGGTGGTCGCAGGCCGGCGGAGACACCGGGTCCTTGTAGAGCGGCGCGTCGAAGCGGCCGACGTCGCCCGAGAAGACGATCCGCGAGGCCGCGGCGGAGGCGCCGTCGCGCACCTCCATCTCCACGAAGGAACTGCCGAGCATGTGGCCCGCCTCGTGGAACCGGCAGCGGATCCCGCCGGCGGGCTCGAACCACTCCTCCCGCGGCACCTTCCGCACGAGCCGCAGCGCCCGGTCCACGTCGCGCTCCTCGTAGAGCGGCAGCGCAGGCTTGTGCTTCGCGTAGCCCTTGCGGTTGGCGTACATCGCGTCCTCCGCCTGGCACTTCGCCGAGTCGTAGAGGAGCAGCGCGAGGAGGTCGGCCGTGGCGGGCGAGGTGAGGATCGGGCCGCGAAAGCCCTCGCGGGCCAGCCGCGGCAGGAAGCCCGAGTGGTCGATGTGGCCGTGCGTGAGCACGACGGCGTCGATGTCGGACGGCGGCACGGCGAACTTCCTCCAGTTGAGCTCGCGGAGGTCCTTCTCCCCCTGGAAGAGCCCGCAGTCCACGAGCACCCGCCCGCGGGCCGTCTCGACGAGGTGTCGCGACCCCGACACCATGCCCGCGGCGCCCAGGAACCGGATCCTCGTCATCGCCTCGCCTCCGTCGTGCCGGCCACCGCGATCTCGCCGTGGGCCACGGACAGGCCCCGCAGCGACGCGCCGTGGCCGCCCAAGGAAACCACGACCGCGCTCCGGCCGTCCAGTCGGCGGACCTCGGCGGTGAAGCCGAGTCCGCGGAGCAGGGCCGCGAGGCGGTGCGCGCACGGGCCCGCCGGCAGCGGGATCGCCCCCAGCCGCGCCTCCGTGACGGCGCACTCGAGGCGGTCCACGCCCCGCAGCCGCGGCTCGAGCGCGAGCGACAGCGTGCCGGCGAACGGACCCGCCGCGGCCCGCGCGGCGACGCGGATCCGGCCCGCCTCGACGGCGACGCGGGGCTCGCCGAGGCCGGCGGGCAGCGCCCGCGCATGGTTTCGCGGGAGGTCCGTGGCCAGCCACGCGTTGATCTCGTCCTCGCGGAGCGCCACGCCCCAGTCGCCCGGCCGCACCGCGGCGCCGCGAAGGCCCGCGACCGCAGTCACGAGCCGCCGCGCGTCGCGATCCGCGACGGCCGCGTCGCGGGGGGCGAGCCGCGCCGCGTACCAGCCCGGCGTCCGACGGGCGGCAGCGATCGCCACCACCACGATCGCGGCCGCCACCGCCAGGGTGACCCGTGCTCGTCGCCGGAGCCGCGGGCGCGGCGGCTGCTGCGACGGCTCCGCGTTGGCCGACATCACCCCGGCAGCTCCGTTCAGCCCACGAACTTGAGCAGGCGGGTGATCGGCAGCTCCGCCGACGCGTCCATCGTCACGTCGCCGAGCGTCTCCTCGAGCTCGTCCCGCAGCACGCGCACCGTGGGAGGAGCCTCGATCCCGATCCGCACCTTGTCGCCGCTCACGCGGACCACCGTCACCACCACCGAGTCGCCGACCCGAATCCGTTCGTTCTGCTTGCGTGAAAGCACGAGCATGCAAAGCCTCCGTTCCTGATGTGGATGATGGATGGATGTACCACGACACGTGTACAGACGTCAACCTGCCGCCAGGACGGCTCCCGGCCGACGCCGCCTTCCCGTCCCCCCACCGTCGCGGGCGCCCTGCACGCCCCCGACCCGAACGACTGGGAAAGCCTTGTGCGTGAGGGAACATCGTCCGGTCGGGCGAAGTTTCTTGCCCGCGGGCGAAGCGGCGCCGGGGAAATGCTTTGTGACGGCGGCGCCCGGGTGGCGAACCGGCGTCAGTCGGCCACGGCCCGGGCGAACTCGGCCAGATCGACGGGCGTCGCCGCTGCGACGTGCGCCTCGGCCTCCTCGATCCGCGACGCATCCGCGGCGAGGATCCCCGGGTGCACGCGGTGCACGCAGGTGAGCGTCTCTCCCGGCCCGCCGATCGGCCCGAGCCGCGACTCGATCTCGAGCCGCACCTCGCTGGGCAGGGCACCGGCGGCCTCGAGCCGCCGGTTGAGCGCGAGCCTCGGGAACGGCGGGACGCCGCCCGGGTGCAGGAGCGTCCGCAGCAGGAGCGCGGAGTCGGCGAACGTGCGGTACGCCGCGGCGGCCTCCGGAGACGGCGCCTCCTCGTACGCCACCCTGTAGTGCACCCGCGGGCCGGACAGTTCGATGGTGCCGTCGGTCTCGGAGAGTCCGCCGGAGAAGTCGGGGCCCCCGGCCCAGCGGACGAGGCGGTCGTCGGATCCCCGTGCCCACTTCGCCAGCGACACTCCCAGCCGTTCGAGCCGGATGGCCTCGACCTGGGTCTTCATGTTCCGCTCCGGATCGATCACGACGACCCGCTCGCGGGCCGGGTCGTGGAGCGCGATCTCGGCGAGCCGCATGCCCTTGCCGCGGCCGGCGGCCGGCAGTTCGAGGAAGTCCCACGCCACGCCGTCGCGAAACAGTGTCAGGCTCCTGGCGACGGGCTCGGAGCCGCCGGCGAGGATCTCGCTCTCGACCCGCATGACGAGCGGCCGCCGCTGGTCTTCGGGCGCCTCTTCGGCGCGGACCGCGCCAAAGGGAATCGCGGCGGCCAGGACGAGCGGAACGATCGCGCGGCCGCGAGCCATGACGGGGAGCCTCCGGGAGCGGGGAGGGTAGCAGCCGGCCACGACCGCCGAAAGCCCGCGTCGGCCCCGGAAAAACGCGGCGTTCGGGGGTCGTGGCCGCGGCCTCACGTCGCGTCGCGGGGCTCGACCCACAGCAGCCGGGCCGGCTCGCCGCGACGTCCCACCACGATCGCGTGCTGGCCGAACTCGCGGGCCAGCGCCGCGGCGTCGTGCTCCGCGAGCCCCGGCACGAAGAGGCTCGGCTCGGCGGGCCAGTCGGGATCGTCGCCGGCGCCCTCGCCCGGCAGGTGCCCGAGGCCGCGCTCGCGCACGCGGGCGACGAGCCGCGCCATGCGGGCCGCGTTCTCCGCGTCGGACTGCCGCACCGACCGCGGATTCGCGGCCGTGATGAAGGCCCAGGCATCGACGCCGGCCGCCGCGAGGATCGCATCGACGGCCTCCGACCCGTCACCCACGCGGATCGCGATGCGGCGATCCGCGGCGACCCACACGCGGTAGGCGGTGGCCTCGTAGGCCGCCTCGAGCCGGTCGCGGTCCGTGCCCATGCGGTCGCCTTCCCATCGCCATCGACGGCCAAGCGGGCCGCCGTGGTGGAGCATAGCGGCGCCGCGGCGGCCCGTTCGACCGGGGGCTGGCGTGGCGCGTTGATCCGTGCGATCTTCGTCCGACCGGCCCGCCGCGTCCGGCGGCCGCCGTCCCGGGGAGTTCCTCATGCGCATCCGCCTGCCACTCGCCGTCGTGGTCACGCTCGCGGCCGTCGTCGCCCTGCTCGCCGCCGCCACCCTGCCGGCCGCCGAACCCGTCGACCGCATCATCCGCGGCGGGCCGATCGTCACGGTCGATCCCTCGCGGCCCGCCGCCGAGGCCGTCGCCGTCGCGGGCGGGAAGATCGTGGCCGTCGGCAGCGAGGACGAGGTCATGCGGCATCGCGGCCCGCAGACCGAGGTCATCGACCTCGCCGGCAGAACGCTCGTGCCGGGCTTCATCGACGGCCACAGCCACTTCTTCACCTGCGGCGAGGTGCAGGTGCAGGCCCTCTGCGCGTCGCCGCCGGCGGGCCCGTGCCGCTCCGTCGCCGACGTCATCGGCCAGCTCGAGAAGCTCAAGGAGCGGCGGAACCTCGGGGCGGGGAAATTCGTGGTCGGCTTCGGCTACGACCCGGAATTGCTGGCCGAGAAGCGGGCGCCCACGAAGCGGGAGCTCGACGCCGCGTTTCCCGACAACCCGGTGATCCTCGTCCACGTGTCGGGCCACGGCGCGATGCTCAACTCCAGGGCCCTCGCCGCCTACGACATCACGGCCAAGACGCCCACGCCCCCGGGCGGGGTCATCGGCCGCGAGCCCGGCTCGAACGAGCCGGACGGCCTGCTCTTCGAGACGGCCTTCCTGCCGGTCTTCGCGCGGGTTCCCGGCCCCACCGACGACGAGCTCGTCGAGCTCATCACGACCGGGCAGGACCTCTACCTGCGCGAGGGCATCACGACGGCCCAGGAGGGGGCCACGATGAAGCACCAGATGGACCTCCTGCGGATCATCGCGGGCCGCGGACTCCTCAAGCTCGACGTCGTCGTGCTGCCGTTCGTCACCGACCTCGACGCGATCTTCGGCGGCAGGCCGCCGCGCGCCGACAAGGCCTACGCGAACCGCCTGCGGATCGGCGGCGTGAAGCTTCTCATGGACGGGTCGCCGCAGGGCCGGACGGCGTTCTTCACCACGCCCTACCTCACCGACGGCCCGGCTGGCCAGAAGCAGTGGCGGGGCGAGCCGACGTTCCCGCAGCCGGAGCTCAACGAGATGGTGAAGAAGGTCTACGCGGGCGACGCGCCGATGTTCGTGCACTGCAACGGCGACGCCGCGATCGACGCCCTCCTCGAGGCCCACCGCGTCGCCTCCGGCGACGATCCCGCGCGGCCGCGGGGCACGGTCGGGGTGCACTCCCAGTTCATCCGCCCCGACCAGCTCGCGAAGTACGCCGCCTGGAAGATCACCCCCTCGTTCTTCACGCTCCACTGCTTCTATTTCGGCGACACCCACGTCGCCAACCGCGGGCTCGCCCAGGCCGAGGGGATCAGCCCCGTGAAGTCGGCCCGCGCACTGGGCCTCCGGCCCACGAACCACACCGACTTCAACGTCTCGCCGCTCGACCAGCTGTTCACGATCCACACGGCGGTGAACCGGGTCACGCGGTCGGGCCGCGTGCTCGGCGCCGGCGAGCGGATCACGCCGCTCGAGGCCCTCGAGGCGATCACGATCGACGGCGCCCGGCAGTACGGGGAGGAAAGCACGAAGGGCTCGATCGCGCCGGGAAAGCTCGCGGACCTCGTGATCCTGTCGGGGAACCCACTCACAGTGGACCCCGCTGCGATCAAGGACATCCGCGTCACTGAGACGATCAAGGAGGGCACGACGGTCTGGCGGCGGCCCGCCGCGGACTCCGCCCGCTGACGCGCCAACTCGTGGCCCGGTTGACTCGCAACCGGGTGCTGCCGTGTGGCCCGGTTGACTCGCAACCGGGTGCTGCCGTCGATCCACGGGCCGGATTCCGGTCGCGAGACGACCGGACCACGGGACGAGGTGTGCTCGCCGGCGCCAGGCGACTGGGCCATGGGGCCGGTTCAGCGGCCGGCGGTCCGCCCGAGGAGCCGGCGCGGCAGGTCGATGCCGCGGTTTTCCCGCAGCCACGCGAGCGCCGTCGGGCTCGCGTGCTCGAGGCCCAGGAGCGAGAGCGAGGCGCCGGCGTGCGTGGCGAGGATCGCGGCCACGCGGTCCGTGACGCTCGTCACGCCGTCGAGCGCGAGGATCGGGTGCCGCACGAGCGCGGCCGCCACGTCCTCCGTGAGCACCTTCAGTCCTCGCAGCGACAGCCCGCCGGCCCGGTGGCCGGCGAGGATCGCGGCGACCGCGGGCGTGATCCGCCCGACGTCGTCGAGGAACAGGCCCGACAGGCCCGCGACGCCCTGCAGGAGCGGCTGCGCCGCGAGCACGGCCGCGCGTCGCTCGTCGAGCGTGGCCAGGCCGTCGAGTGCGAGCGGCCCCCGGTGCCCGGCGAGCGCCCCGAGGCGGTCGGGCGGCAGGTCGTCGGGGACGCTGATCATGAGCGCGCCCGCGTGGTGGCCGAGGCAGTGGGCCACGACGTCGGTCACCTCCACGGAATAGAGATGGAGCGGTCCTGAGTGGCGGGAGATCGCCAGCGCCTGCCGCGGGGCGAGCCGCCGCACGCTCTTGAGGCAGAGAAATCCCTCGCGTCGCCCCAGGGCCAGCGCCGTCGCGTCGGACAGCGAGGCGAGGCCGTGCAGGTGGAGCTTACCCCGGTGCCGCGCGAGGTGCCGGGCCGCACGGGGCGGCAGCCGCGTGAGCCCGCCGAGGAAGAGGTCGCCGGAGTGCCGGGAGAGTGCCGCCGCGGCGCGGGGCGAGAGCCGTGCGAGTCCGTCGAGAGAGAGCTCGTGGGCATGGCGCGCAAGGCCCGGCGCCGACGCGGCGTCGAGCCGCGACACGCGGTTGAGCGAGAGCTCGCCGCCGTGCCTGCCGAGCGCCGCCGCCACGCCGGCGGGCAGCCGACGGAGGTTGTTGAGCGAGATCCCGCCGGAGGCGTGGGCCGCGAGTTCCGCGGCGACCGCGGGGGTGATCGTCGCGAGCCCGTCGAGGTAGAGGTGGCCGCGGTGCCGGGAGAGTTCGCGGGCCACCGAGAGGGGCAGCCGCTCGAGGCCGAGCAGGTAGAGGTGCGTCTTGTAGTGGCCGAGCAGGGCTGCGGAACCATCGTGATCCACCGGCCGGTCGAGCGTGATGCACCCGCATGTCGGACCCGTGACCGGGTCGTCGCGGTCGAAGGCGACGCCGCCGTCGTCCGCGACGGCCGGCCGCATGAACGTCGCCACGAGTTCACGGGCGCCGGCGGCATCGAGCCGGCGGATCGCGCCGGTGCGCTCCTTGAGTGCCTTCGCGGCGATGGGCTCCGTCATGTCCCTTCTCCCTGCAACGCTCCCGGCCCACGGAATCCTTGTCACACCGACGCCGCGCAGGCGAGCCGCACCTGGGGCGCACCCGCCGCGACCGCCGGCGCGGGCCGCCGCTCCGGCACCGGCTCGCCCTCGCGGGCCAGTCGGGCGAGCAACTCGTCGCGCCGCCCGATCGCCTCGTCGATGCTCCGGGTGCCGAGCGACCGGCGGATGCGTCGGCGGCGGAAGTCGAAGTGGAGGGTGTAGTGCACCCACCACGTGCCGTTGTTGCACCACAGGTGGTGCAGGGGATTGGCGTCGTCGATGCGAACCGATGGAAACCCGATCGTCATGCCGCGTTCCTTTCTCCGAGTGAGAAAGGAAGGCGCTTCGGCGGCGACCCTACCCCGCGACGGCCGCGGGGCTCCGGAGGCCCTCGAAAGCTTCGTCGGGGCCGTGCCGCCCGCCACCGGGCCGGGTCACGACGTCCGACGCGCATCCTCCCGGCCCCTTGCGGTTCCGGGTCTCCACCTTTGCTTTCGCGAGGTTGGATCGGGCGGCCACGTGGGCCGCCCGGTTCGAGACGGATGCACCTTCCACGGTCGATTCTACGCACGACGCCGCGCTCGGTCCAATCCCGCCGGCCGGCCGGCCGTGTCATACGGCCGCTCTCGCCGGCTCACCAGAGCCCGTCGTGCCGCAGCCGGGCCTCGACCATGTCGGCCATCTCGCGGGCCTGGGCCTCGAGTTCGTCGACGAGTTCGACGTCGTCGTCGTCCACGGCACGCCGGGCCAGGAACAGGAGATAATTGGCCTCGTTCCGCCAGGCCTTGAGCCAGTCCGGCCGACTGGACACGGGCCTGTGGAGGAGCCGCTCCAGGCGGTCGAATTCGTCGGCCGTGAATGTCATTGCTGAAGGGTGGCGTTCGCGATCACGAAGGTCGCCGCCGGCACTCAGGCGCCGCCCGACCGGCAGGCCTGGTTCCACGGCATCCGCGCGAGCACCATCGCCATGCCGCAGGTGTCGGTGACGCCCGCGAACACGAGTCCGCAGCCCACGAAGCCCGCCAGGCCCTGGCCGATCCGCTGCCACAGGGGATCGGGCGCGAAGGCCGCGAGCGCCACGCCCGCGGCCACGAGCGCGCCGGCCGCGATCCGCACCTGCCGCTCGAGCGACATCGCCTTCCGGCCGCGGACGACCTGGATGCCCGCCGCCTCGCACGCCGCCGTCCCGCCCTCCACGCTGACGACGTCACGCAGTCCAGCCGCCAGCAGCTTCTCGCACGCCTTCTGGCTGCGGCCGCCCGACTTGCAGACGAAGTAGACCGGCCCGCCGCCCGCGAGCGACTCGATCTCCTTCGCGTCGAGCCGGTCGAGAGGGATGTTGCGGGCGAATTCGACGTGGACCTCGCCGAATTCCACGGGCGTGCGAACATCGACCAGCGTCACCTGCGCGCCACGGCGGCGGAGGTCGGCGAGCGTCGCGGGGGAAATCGTGGCGACCATGGAGTGCTTCTCCTCGGGGACTCGGGTCGGTCGGCGGTTCAGCCTGGCGAGTGGGGCGGGAAGTCGGTGTAGCCACGGGCGCCCGTGGGGGCATACCAGGTGGCCATGTCGGCGGGCTTCGCGAGCGGCCAGCCGTGGCGGAAGCGCTCCACGAGGTCGGGATTGCTGATGAACGGCCGGCCGAAGGCGACGAGGTCGGCGACCCCGTCGGCGACCGCCTGCTCGGCCGACTCGAGCGTGTAGCCGCAGTTGCCCATGAGCGGGCCGTGGAAGACCCGCCGGAACTCGGCGAGCGTCATCGGCTCGCCGAGCTTGTGGAACCCGAACTTGAGGCCGTCCACCACGTGGAGGTAGGCGAGGCCGCGGCGGTCGAGGATGCTCGCCACGTGCGTGAACTGCTCGCGGAAGTTCGGCGAACCCATGTCGTTGAACGCGCCGTTGGGGGCGATCCTCACGCCCACGCGGCCGGCCGGCCATTCGGCCGAGACCGCCTCGACGACCTCCTTCAGGAACCGCGAACGCTTCTCGATGCTGCCGCCGTACTCGTCGGTGCGGAGGTTCGTCTTCGACTGCAGGAACTGGTCGATGAGGTAGCCGTTGGCGGCGTGGATCTCCACGCCGTCGAACCCGGCCGCCCGCGCCCGTGCCGCGGCGCGGCCGTAGTCGGCGACGACACCCGCGATCTCCCGGGTCTCGAGGGCCCGCGGCGTCTCGTACGGCTTCTTGCCCTGCGGCGTGTGGATGCCGTCGCCGGCGATCTTCACGGCCGAGGCCGACACCGGCGGGCTGCCGCCATGAAAATCGCTGTGCGACGCGCGGCCCAAGTGCCAGAGCTGGAGGAAGATCCTGCCGCCGGCGGCATGCACGGCACTCGTCACCTGCGTCCAGCCCGCCTGCATCGCGTCGGTGTAGATGCCGGGCGACTCGAGCCAGCCGTTGGCCTGCTCGGAGATGGTCGTGGCCTCGGCGATGATAAGCCCCGCGGAGGCCCGCTGCACGTAGTACTCCGCCATGAGCGGGTTGGGGATCCGCTCCGGGCCGGCCCGACCCCGGGTGAGCGGCGCCATCACGACCCGGTTGGGGAGCGCGAGATCGCCGAGTCGGAACGGCTCGAGAAGGTGCGGGGTGCTCATGGGCATCGCCTCTGAAAACAGGTAGCGGCCGGTTATAACAGGCCGCCCCGGGACGCGAGTCAGCCCCATGCACCCGATCGCGATTTCGCGCTGGCTGACCAAGGAGGTCGCGGGCCTGCGGTTCGCTCCCCCCACCGCGTGCGTCTACAACCCGCTCGTCTACGCCCGCCGACCCCACGAGGCCTACCTCGGGTCCTACGCACGAAAAGGTGTCGAGGCGATCCTCCTGGGCATGAACCCGGGCCCCTGGGGCATGGCCCAGACGGGCGTGCCCTTCGGCGAGGTCGCGCTCGTCCGCGACTTCCTCGGCATCGAGGAACGGGTCGATCGGCCGGCCGTCGAGCATCCCACGCGGCCGATCGAGGGCTTCGGCTGCACGCGGAGCGAGGTGAGCGGCCGGCGGTTCTGGGGCTGGGCGCGCGATCGCTACCGCACGCCGCGCCGCTTCGCCGCGGCGTTTCTCGTCTCGAACTACTGTCCGCTCGTCTTCATGGAGGCATCCGGCCGCAATCGCACCCCGGACAAGCTGCCCGCGCGCGAGCGCGGGCGCCTGTTCGCGGCCTGCGACGAGGCGTTGCGGCGGCTCGTGGCCTGGTGCGAGCCGCAGGTCGTGATCGGCGTCGGCGCGTTCGCGGCGGGTCGGGCCCGCGAGGCGCTCGGTGATTCCGGCCTCATGGTCGGCACGATCCTCCACCCGAGTCCGGCGAGCCCCGCGGCCAACCGTGGCTGGGCCCGGCAGGCGGAGCGGCAACTCGTCGCCCTGGGCGTCCGGCTGCCGGCGGCCGGGCGGGCCGCCGGGGATGCGGCGTCCTCCGCCGCGCCGAAACGGCCGGCCTTCACCCGCGGTGCAGCCGGTCGAGCGCCTCGGGCGCCTCGGTGAGCAGCGGCGAGTGCCCGAGGTAGCGTTCCGCCATCTCGCGGCGGCCGCGGGCCAGGAGCGTGGCGTAGACGTGGAGTTCGAAGTGGAGCCGGAGGCGGCGGGCCGCCTCGTCGTCACCGACACCGTGGAGCACGCCCGCGAGCGCCTCGGCCGTGGAGAGCCGGCAGGCCGCGGGCTGGTCGCGGAGCCAGTAGCGGCTCGGCTCGGACGACGCATCCGGCAGGCTGACGCAGCGGCCCAGCCGTTCCACGGTGCGGAGCATCTCTCCGGCCTGCCGCCAGGTGCCGTCGAGCAGGAGGACGTGCGGGCGGGGGTGCGACGGGGTGTCATCCGCGGCGATCGCCGCCGGCAGCGGATCGCCGCCGGGGTGGAGGATCCAGAGTTCCCGGCCGGGCGCGAGTGCGGGCGGCGTGAAGCCGGATGCCTGGAAGAACCGATCCTCGCGCTGGAAGACCTGGCACGACGCCCCGGTCACGACGCGCGCCACGAGCCTGCCGGAGCTCGACGGCTTCCGCTGCTCGCCGCGGTGGATGAGCACGTGGACGGCGAGCCGGGTCTCGACGGGGGGAATCGCGGCGCAGATGCACCAGCGCGGCGGCAGGCTGCACCGCGGGCAGCGGGCGGCACCGGCGAGGACGACGCTGCGACCCATGGGTGGGGGGTGGCCTTGGCGAGCATCGCGGGCCTGCTGGACCGCAATACCCCCGGGCAGGATCGAACTGCCGACCTACGGTTTAGGAAACCGTCGCGCTATCCACTGAGCTACGGGGGCTTTTCGGGCGATCATACGGCCGGCGCACGGGGCGAACAAGGATTCCCGGCCCGGCGCGGCGGCGGTTTCGCCGCTGCTAGACTGACGATGTCGGGGAACCACTTCCACACGGCAGAACCCACGGATGCCTTCGCTCGCCCTGGTCGTCGCGGTCGTCAGCGCCGCCCTGCTCGCCGTCACCATGGCCGTGCTCCTGCTGTCGCGGCGCCGGCTCGCGGCCAAGGCCGCGCTCTACTCGGGCTTTCTTGAACACGGGCCGTTTCTCGCCTACCTGAAGGACGCCGCAGGCCGGTACGTCTACGAGAACGAGGCGGTGCTCGCGCACGTGAACAGGGTCCAGCCCGGCACGACGACCGCGCTCGGCCGGACCGACCGCGAGCTGTTTCCCTCCGTGAGCACGCTGTACGTCGATCACGACCGCGAGGTGATCGAACATGGGACACCGCATCAGTTCGCCGAAATGTCCGTGGACGCCGACGGCACGGTCCGGCACTGGTCCTCGATGAAATTCCCCTGGCGGGACGAGCTCGGGAACCCCGGGGTGGCGGGCATCTCCATCGACGTCACGGACCTGCGGCGGGCCCGCACCGACGCCCAGTCGAGCGAGGAACGCTGCGCGCTGGCCCTCGAGGCCGGCTGCATGGGCACCTTCACGATGGATCTTGCCACGCAGATGCTCGACACGTCGCCCCTGTTCGCCACCCTGCACGGCCGCCCCGAGACGACGACCCGGATCAGCCTCGAGGAGGCGCTCGCCGAGGTCCATCCGGACGACCGGCCGAAGATTCTCGGGGCCGTCCAGGCCGCGCTGCACGACCGGGCTCCGAGCCGGATCACGTATCGCGTCGTGCTGCCGGACGGCGGCATCCGCTGGGTCGAACTCATGGGCCGCGTGTTCGCCGACGACGCGGGCCGGCCCGCCATCGTGCACGGGGTGGGCTTCGACATCTCCGAGGAGCGGGCGGCGTACGAGGAACTCGCCCGCCGCAAGACGATCCTCCGCCGGCTCATCGAGGTGCAGGAGAACGAGCGGCAGACGCTCTGCCACGAATTGCACGACGGCCTCATCCAGTACGCGATCGGCGCGAAGATGCAGCTCGACAGCGCCCGCGACGAGGAGGATCCCGCCCTCCGCGCCGAGCGGATCGACGCCGCGCTCGTCTGCCTCGAGCGGGGCATCGCCGAGGGCCGGCAGGTGATCCGTGGCGTGCGGCCCGCGGTGCTCGACGACCTCGGCCTCGCCGCCGCCATCGAGGATCTGGCCGAGCAGCTGGCTGCCGGCGGCGTCATCGTCGAATCGTCGCTCGACGAGGGGCTCGACGCCGTGCCGCCGCAGTTCTGCACCACGATCTACCGCGTCGTGCAGGAGGCGCTCACGAACGTCCGCAAGCACGCCGGCACCGACCGCGCGACGGTCGAGGTGCGCCGCGTGGGGGACGACGTCCACGTGCGGATCCGCGACCACGGCCCGGGCTTCGACGTCGAGGAGGCCCGTGCCCGCGGGTTCGGCCTGGTGGGCATGACCGAGCGGGTGCGGCTGGCCGGCGGCACGCTCTGGATCGAGAGCGGGCCGGCCGCCGGCACGCAGGTGAACGCGCGGCTGCCCGTGCCGAAGGCCGACGCGGACGGCGGCGACGGGACGATCGCCTACGCGGCCGCCACGCCCGGCTTGCTCGCCCGGTAGAGATGCGGGTTGAGCGTCGGGTCGTTGTACATCTTCATCTGCCGGAAGACCCGCAGCGGCCGCGCACCCGAGCAGATCTCCGCGAGCAGCCGGTCGAGGGCGGCCACGAGGTGGTCCCGCTGCTGGTCGAGCACCGCGAGCTTCCCGGCGGCCTTCTCCCGGTGGTCCTGGGTGGCGTCGCGGCGCTCCACCTGCTCCCGCATGTGGTAACGGCGCAATTCGAGGATCGAGAGCCGGTCGAGGGCGGCGCCGGGCGTCTCCGTGGCCGCCGGGGCGTCCGGGGCCGCCGCGACGCCCCGGGCCGCGAGGTCGGCGACGAGCCAGTCGTCCACCTTCTCGATCGCGTCGTTGCGGGCATGGTTGTAGCGGTCGATCGCGCGTTTCACCTGCGCGATCCGGCCGTCGCTCACCGCCGGCGACCGGGCGACGTCCTCCTCGTGCCAGAGCAGGAAGTTGAAGCGGTGCAGGTCGCAGAGCCGGCCCTTGAGCCCCTCCTCGGTGTGCTCCACCTCGAAGTCGTGCCAGTGAGCCACGAGGTGCACGAGCAGGGCGTCGAGCGCCGCCACGGGCAGCGGGGCGGCGGCGGGAGGCGGGGCGGCCGGCTTCTTCTTCATCGTGTCGATCTCCGGGAAGCGGGTGGACGGGACGGCCGTCAGGCGGCCTGGCGGATGACAAGGCAGAGGTTCGACCCGCCGAAGCCGAACGAGTTGCTCGCCGCCACGCGCACGGCGTGCGGGCGGGCGACGTGGGGCACGTGGTCGAGCGGGCACTGCGGGTCGGGCTGGTCGAGGTTGAGCGTGGGGGGCACGGCCTGGCGGTCGATCGCGGCCAGGCAGGCGACCGCCTCGAAGGCGGCGGCGCCGCTGACGAGGTGGCCCGAGGCGCCCTTCGTGGAACTCACCGGCACTCCATCGGCCACGGCGCCGAGCGCCAGGCGGATCGCGCCGGCCTCGGCCACGTCGCCCACCGGCGTGCCGGCCGCGTGGGCGTTGACGTAGTCCACGTCACGGGGCTCGACGCCGGCATCGGCGAGCGCCGCCGTGATCGCCCGGGCCGCATGCACCGGATCGCTGCTCGGCATCACCATGTGCGCCCCGTCGCTCGACATCCCGGCGCCGGCGAGTTCGCCGTGGAGCCGAGCGCCGCGGGCCGTCGCGTCGGACCGTCGCTCGAGCACGAGGAACGCGCCCCCCTCGCCCATCACGAAGCCGTCGCGGTCACGGTCGAAGGGCCGCGAAGCCTTCGCGGGGTCGTCGCTTCGCCGCGACAGCGCCCGCAGGTTGTAGAAGGCCGCGATCGCCGTGGGGCTCAGGACGTCGCAGCCGCCGGCGACGACGGCATCGACCCAGCCGGCCTCGAGCCACGTCTTCGCGAGCGCGAGCGCGTAGCCGCTCGACGCGCAGGCGGCCGCCGTCGTGACCACCGGGCCGCCGATGCCGAGCACAGCCGCGATCGCGTGGGCGACCGTGCGGTCGCGGCGGGGCTCGAACACCCGCCGGCCGCCGGAGAGGAAGTCGATCTCCCAGGCCTTGAGATGCTCCGCGCCGAGGCCGAGCACGAGGCCGACCCGTGGGGCGTGCGCGGCGCGGACGGTTTCGGGCTCGCGGGGCAGCGCCGCGTCGGTGAGCGCCACGGCCGCTGGCACGAGGCACATCCGCGTCAGCCGGTCGAGGCCCGCGAGTGCGGCGGCAGGCGGCAGTCCCGCGGATGCGGGCGGGTCCGGGATCTCCATGACCGGCGCGGCGAACTGCCGCCGCTCGCGGCCGAGGGGGCCCGGGTCGACGTCGCGGACGCCCGAGCGGCCCGCGAGCAGGCCGGCGGCGATCGTGACGAGCGAATCGCCGAGCGGCGAGACGACGCCCACGCCGGTGATCATCACCGGATCGCGGAATCGCGCTGGAGATGGCGCCGCGATCATGCCGCCGCCCTCGTCCGCGGGGCGCAGGCCGCGGCCGGCGGCCGGCGGCGGACGCGGATCTCGGCGCCCGACGTGCACTCCACCGCCCACGACACGAGCGCCGTGCCGTCCCGGCACATGTCGAGCGCGCGGGCGAACTCGGCGAGGCCGCCGCCGCCGCGGCGGTGGGGTAGGCCGCCGGCAGCGGGCCCCGAAACATGGAGCGTGAGCGATGGCGCGGAGGCGTCGGCCTCGATCGCGAGCGCCAGTGCGCGGCACATGGGATCGCCCTCGGGAACGCCCGCGTCGTCATGATCATATGTTTAGCAACATGCAACATATTTACAAAACCATATCCGTATTTTGTATTATGATCCCGTAAATATTATACC
>JBJTPA010000170.1:0-3113 GCA_046074885.1 Planctomycetaceae bacterium | reverse complement strand
CTTCGGTGACCAGTCGCGCCTCCGCCACCGTGTGGGCCAGCGGCTTCTCGCAATAGACGTGCAGTTTGCGGCGGATGGCGCGGATCGCCGCCGGCACGTGGTGGTGGTCGGCGGTGCTCACCACGACCGCATCGATCTTCCCCGCCTCCTTGTCGAGCATCTCGCGATAGTCCTCGTACCGCCGCACATCGGGGAACCGTGACGCCGTGAGCCGGTCGAGGTAGGTCTCGTCGATGTCGCACAGGGCCACGATCCGCTCCCCCTGGACGCCGGCCAGATTCTCGTCGGCCCGGTTGGCGACGCCGATGCAGGCGATCTGCAGTTTGTCGTTGGCGGCGAGCGAGGGCCGCGCGGCGGCGCCGGTGAACACGCCCGCCGTGAGGCCGGCGGCGCCGGCCGAGAACGACTTCAGAACCGAGCGGCGTGTGACGCGATGCGGGACGGGCATGGGGGACGTCCTCGGTAAGGCGGGGAGGGAAACACGGGGGCGGGATCGACGGGATGCTTTCCTGACAAATCGCATGGATAATACCTCCCCGCAGCCCCGCGGAGTCATCGCGTGCGACCCGTCACCTCGTGGGCTCCCGCCCTGCTGGCGGTCGTCGCGTTCCTCCCGCAGGCGGCGGCGGACGACGCACCGGCCACCGCGGCGACGGCGCTCGGGGCGGCCGCGGCCAGGATCGTCAAGGACGCCACGGGGACCATCACCGAGGTGCGCTTCGGCAGGACCGCCCCGGCCGAGGCGCTGGCGGCCCTGCCCGCGCTGCCTGGACTCAAGAGCGTGGTGCTCGCCGGCCGCGACGCCGAAGACTCCGCCGTCGCGGCCGTGGCGAAGGTGACCGGGCTCCGCAGCCTCGATGTGAGCGAGTGCTCGCAGATTGACGACGACGCCGGATTCCAGTCGCGAGGCGACTGGGCCACGAGGAGCCGTGTCATACGGGTCACACTTGAGCCTCAGGCGCGATCCGCCCCGTGGTCCGGTTGCCTCGCAACCGGATTGCGCCGTCGCTCCACGGGCCGGATTCCAGTCGCGAGGCGACCGGGCCACGAGACGAGGTGATCGCGGAAGCGCAAGGCTCATGTGGGAGCCGTATCAGTCGTCGTCCCCGATGGCGAAGATCGCCATCCTCGGCCGGAAACGGCTCTTGGTCGGGGCCTCGACGATCCGGCCGAGGGCCAGGTCGTTGTCGGCGATGCAGGCTTCCGGCGTGGGGCAGCCCTTCGACGTGCCGCTCGCGTGGTCGTTGGGGAGGCCGATGATGACGAGGCCGGGTATTCCCCCCGCTGCTCGAACTCGGCGAGCTCGCCGATGACGAAGTCGGCGCGGAACTGGTCGGGCACGCTCATGCCCCAGCCCACCGTGTCGAGCGGCGACAACGGCTGCAGCGACTCGATCGCCGGGGCGCTCGCGAAGATCACGTCGCCCTGCCCCGGCCCCGCCTTCCAGGCCGCGTAGCAAGCGGCGATGTCGGGCCGACCCTGGCGGGCCGGGTCCTTCCAGCGGCCCCGCGGCACCATGGACTCACCGTAGTTGCGGAGCCGGAGGGCCCGACGGGCGTGTTCACGGAAACCGCACGTTCCGCCCGTTCGTGTCGAACGCCTGGAAGACCAGGTGCTCCGGCGACACGTCCTCGCGGCCGTCGACGTGGAGCTGGATGTGGGTCGCGTCCTCGAACTGCGTGATCTCCCGCCGCTTGCGGTTGTTGATCCACGTGGCCACCTCGTCGTGCACCGTGATATCGAGCCGGGTGACGTCGTCCCGCGTGGCGGAGAGGTGGAGCGTGCGCATCACCTCGATCGCCATGCTCTCGGCCGTCTTCACGGTGCCCGTGCCGGCGCAGGTGGGGCAGTCGCGGAAGATGCTCTTGCGGAGCGACGGCCGGATCCGCTGCCGCGTCATCTCGACCAGGCCGAAGGGGCTCGTGCGCAGGATCTTCGTGCGGGCCCGGTCGCGCTTCATCGCGTCGTGGAGCGCCTTCTCGACGCCGCGGCGATACTTCTCCTTCCGCATGTCGATGAAGTCGTTGACGATCACGCCGCCGAGGTCGCGGAGCCGCAGCTGCCGGGCGATCTCCTTGGCCGCGATCAGGTTCATCTGGTAGGCGTTCTCCTCGGCGCTCTTCTCGGTGCGGAACGAGCCCGAGTTGACGTCGATCGCCACGAGGGCCTCGGTCTGGTCGATGACGATCGACCCGCCTCCCTTGAGCGGCACCTTCCGCTGGTACATCTTCCCGATCTCCTCCTCGAGCCCGTAGCGGTGGAAGAGCGGCTCCTTGCCCTCGTAGAGTTGCAGCCGCCCGACGTAGTTGGGCATCACGAGCTCGAGGAACTCGCGGGCCCGCTCGAAGGCCGCCTGGTCGTCGATGAGGATCCGCCCCACGTCCTCCGTGAACATGTCACGGATGGTGCGGATGATCATGTCGCTCTCCTGGTAGATGTCGATCGGCGCGGAGTACTTCCGCATCCGCCGCACGATGCTCTTCCAGAGGTTGAGGAGGTAGGCCATGTCGCGGGCCATCTCCGACTGCGTCCGCTCCGTGCCCGCGGTCCGCACCACGAAGCCCACGCCCTTGGGCGGCTGGAGGTCGAGCATGATGTCGCGGAGAATGCGGCGGTCGCGCTCGTCGTCGATCTTCTTGGAGATGCCCACGCGGCCCAGCGGCGGCATGAGCACGAGGTAGCGGCCCGGGATCGAGATGTAGGTGGAGAGGGTCGGCCCCTTCGTGCCGAAGCCCTCCTTGATGACCTGCACGAGCACCTCGTCGCCGCGGCGGAGAATGTCCTGGATCGGCGGCTTGACCCGGGGCCGGTCGCCGAGCCGCGGCTTGCGGCGGGTGGCCGTCCGCTGCGCCGCGTCCCCCTCGGCCCCCTCGCCCACGCGGCCGGGCGGCTCCGCGTCGAACGCCTTGTCGGGATCGAGGCCGCCCTGCCGGTAGTACTGCGGCTCCACGTCGCTGATGTGGAGGAAGCCGTTGCGGCCCACGCCGAAGTCCACGAACGCCGCCTGGATCGAGGGCTCGATGTTGACGATCCGCCCCTTGTAGATGTTGCCGACGAGGTTGTCCTGGCTTGTCCGCTCCACGTAGAGCTCCTCCAGCAACCCGTCCTCCATG
>JBJTPA010000169.1:0-5618 GCA_046074885.1 Planctomycetaceae bacterium | reverse complement strand
ATCAACCTCAGCAACTTCGTGAACCTCTCTCCGGTGAACGTGCCGAACAGGAAGCTCGGTCCGATCGACGTCGTGAACTTCGGCCAGGGAAGCGGCTTTATCGGCATGCCCGGAGACCTCACGCCGCCGTCGCGATTCGTGCGGGCGGCCCTGTTCTCCCAGTGGGCCAATCCCGCGAGGACCGCCCCCGACACGGTGAATCTCGGATTTCACATCCTCAACACGTTCGACATCTTCGACGGGGCGATCAAGACGGACACCGCGAACCAGACCGAGAACACGAAGGGGTTCCTCCGGTCTTCCGGTGCGGCCCAGGTGGTGAGCACCGACACGACGGAGTGGATCGTCGGCCACGACCGTACGAACCTGAAGACCTACGTGCGAACCTACGGTGGCCTCGAGATCCAGATGGTCGATCTCCGGCAGGCCGGATTCGACAGGCCGGGACTGCGGACGATCGACCTGCGGAACGACTTCACGCCGGCGGACATCACGGCGGCCGCAAAGCCATTGAAATAGACGCGACTGCCGGGGGGGCGATCGTAGGGACGGTTCGTGTCGCACCGCGGCGGACGGGCTCTCGCACCGCCGGGACGCCGCAGCTGCTGGTGAGCGGGACCGACGGATGAGATACTTGGGAATCCCGGGAATCTCCGGCAGGAAGCCGCGCATGGCCGACCCGCTCCGCACCGCGATCGTCTACGACTTCGACGGTACGCTCGCGCCACGGAATCTTCCCGAGCACACGTTCCTGCCGGCGCTCGGCATCGCCGAGCCCGAGGCCTTCTGGCGCGAAGTGAAGGAGGAGGCGAGAGCCCAGGACGGCTGCGAGATCCTCGCCTACATGCACCGCATGCTCGAGGTGGCGCGGGCCAAGGGCGTGGCCGTGACGCGGCCGCTGCTCCAGGGGCACGGCCGGAGCGTGCCGCTCTTCGCGGGCGTGGAGCAATGGTTCGCGGAGATCGACGCCTACGGCCGGGAGAAGGGCCTCGCGATCGAGCACTACGTGATCTCGTCGGGAATCCTCGAATTCATCGAGGGGATGTCGGTGTCGCCATCGCCCAAAAACACCATCCGCTCGAACGGAATCGGCCGCTCCCGCTTCGGCTGCCAGGCGTTGATCGCCGAGTTGTCCCAGAAGTTGTCGATTCCCTTGTTGATCCGGAACAGGAACTGCGTCTTGTTCGTGTAGTTGATCGCGCTCGACGGCCACTTCGCGTGCCCCGCCCCGTCGTAGGCGTAGGCCGACGCGAACACCTTCCTGAACCGCGGGTAGATCCGGCAGCCCTCGATGAACTCGAGGATTCCCGACGAGATCACGTAGTGCTCGATCGCGAGGCCCTTCTCCCGGCCGTAGGCGTCGATCTCCGCGAACCAGCCCTCCACGCCCGCGAAGAGCGGCACGCTCCGGCCGTGCCCCTGGAGCAGCTCCCGCGTCACCGCCACGCCCCGGGCCCGCGCCACCTCGAGCATGCGGTGCATGTAGGCGAGGATCTCGCAGCCGTCGGCCGCCCGGGCCTCCTCCTTCACGTCGGCCCAGAAGGCCTCCGGCTCCGCGATGCCGAGCGCCGGCAGGAACGTGTGCTCGGGCAGGTTCCGCGGCGCGAGCGTGCCGTCGAAGTCGTAGACGATCGCGGTGCGAAGCGGTGCGGTCATCGAACCATCTCCTCGCCACGCCCCATGCGCGGCCGCGACGACGACTGGCTCACGCGTCCGGCGACCCGCGCTTCAACACCGGGGCGAACCGCCGGGAGTCGAAGTGGTAGGTGATGAAGTCGCCGTTGCCGTCGAGGAAGCCGAGCACGATGTCGAGCGGCTCCCGGAAGTAGGGCGAGCCCGAGTCGTTGCCGCCGTCGGTGACCGGCGTCCGCAGCACCTCCACCACCACGCCGCACTCGCCGTACGCCGGAAACTTCCGGTTCTTGAGCTCGGGCTTCCAGCGCACGAGCTGCCCCGGCCGGAACTTGTGCCGCCGCATGAACCGCCCGTACATCGACTCGGCCTTCGCCGCCTTGTGCTCGAGCAGCTCCGGGTCGTCGCCGAGCTGCCGGTCGTCGCCCGCCTCGGTCCGCATCAGCCGCATGAACCGGGCGAACGTCTCCTTGTCGAGGCCGCTCGTCTCGGCGTCGAGCGTGCCGCTCATGGCGTGATGGATGAAGGGCGAGGAGTCCTCGAGGAGCACGCACAGCCCCTCGAAGGCCCGGAAGAACTGGTCCTCGGTCAGCGGGGCATCCTCCAGCGGAAACTCCACCATCGCCCGGATCTCGCCGTCCCCGGGGTCGTACTCGAACTGCAGCATCTTCGAGCGGTAGTTGACGAACAGCGCCGCCTGCAGGACGACCGCCTTGTAGGGCCCGTCCGCGTAGGTGAACGCATGGGGCACGAAGATCTTGAGGAAGCGGCCCTCGTTCTCCAGTTGGATCACGATCAGGATGGCCGGCTCCCCGCGCGGATTCCGATACGTCTCGGCCTGGAAGCGGACCAGGATCTCGCCGCCCTCGTGCCGCTCGAAGCGGATGTCCCGCTTCTCGAGGAAGCCGCAGATCGTCTCGTAATCCGTGGCCATCGCATCCTCGCGCCGTCGCACCCGGCCCGCATCGGGCCCGACATGTGGCGGCAGTATAGCCGCCGGGGGGGGTGGATCGACCCGCCCAAATTCCGGCTTGCGGCGGCGGCCACGAGCCGATGCAATGCCGCCATGCCCGATGATCATCCTCCGCCGTCCCCCGACCACGACTCGCGCGACGCGATCCGCCTCGTGCTCGCGTTCCTCGCGGTGCGCTGCGCCGCCGCCTGGTTCTGCCCCGCCACGATCGACGAGGCCTACGGGATCGTCGTCTCGCGGGCCTGGTCGCTCTCCTACTTCGACCACCCGCCGGCCTGCTTCACGCTCGCGCGCGTCGTGGCCTGGCTCACCGGCAGCGAGAGCGTCTTCCTCGCGCGGGTCCCCTTCCTGCTCGCCGGCACCGCCGCCGCCTGGCTCGTCTACGACGTCACCCGGATCGCCTACGGCCCCGTGGCCGGCCTCTGGGCCCTGGCGTGGCACTCCGTCGCCCCCTTCTTCCTCGTCTCGGCCGGCCACTTCGTCGTGCCCGACGGGCCGCTCGACCTCGCCCTGCTGCTCACGCTGCGGCTCGTGCTGCCGGACCTCCTCGCGCCCGACCGTGCGCCGCACCTCGGTCGCTGGTGCGCAGCCGGGGCGGCGTTCGCGGTCGCGTTCGCGTCGAAGTACCAGGCCGTGCTGTTCGGCGCGTCGGCCCTCGCCGTGCTCGTCGCGAGCCCGCCGCACCGCCGGCTGCTCCGCTCGCCCGCCGTCTGGGCCGCGCTCGCGATCTCCGCGGTTGGCCTCCTGCCCACGCTGCTCTGGAACCAGGCCCACGGCTGGATCTCGCTCGGCTTCCAGGCCGGCCGCGCCGGCGCGGGCTCGCTTTCGCTCCAGCCGGTCAACTTCCTCCTCGTGCTCGGCGGCCAGATGCTCTACGTGCTGCCCGGCACGTGGCTGGTCACGCTCGTCGCCGGCTTCCGGGGCGTGACCCGCCCCCGCACGCCCGCCGACCGAGTGTTCGGCTGGTTCGCGATCCTGCCGCCCGTCGTGTTCCTCGCGATCGCGCTCGTCAGCCGGCGGTCGCTGCCGCACTGGGCCATGAGCGGCTTCCTGTTCGGGTTTCCGCTCGTCGGCGAGTGGACCGCCCGGGCCCTCGAGCGGCACCGCCGCGCGATCGAGCTCACCTGGCGGTGGACGGCGGCCGCGGTCGTGATCGCCTTCCTCGGCTACTCCATGCAGGCCCGCCACGCGGCGTTCACGCGGGCCGTCCCCGCCCTGGCCGCGACCTGCGACCTCGACTGGCAGCACCAGGACTGGCCGGCGCTCGCCGACGCGCGGGCGGCGCTCGGCGCGCCCGACGTGATCGTCACCTCCAACTGGACCACCGCCGCCAAGGCGGCGCACGCGCTCGGGCCCACGGTGGCCGTCGTGCCCGCGTCGGACCCGCGCCACTTCCAGTTCCTGCCGCGGCCCGCGCTCGACCACGTCGCGTTCGCGGTCGCGCCGGCCGATCCCGGCGCCGCCGACCGCGTCCGCGAGGACTTCACGTCGCTCCTCGGGCAGCTCGGCTGGCGTGTCGTCGGCACGCCGCGGGTCATCGACCAGCGGACGGGCGGGCAGCTCCGCTTCCACCTCGTGGCCATCCCCGTGCGACCGGCCGACGCGAATCGCTAGGGGCTCGCCGGCTTCCGCCTCGCCTGCTCGCGTTCCCGCTCCTCGGCCCGCCAGTCCCACGGCGGCACCGGCCGCGGGTCGGCCCACAGCCCGCGCTTCGCCGCACGGGCCTCCCGCTCCGCCTCCGCCAGCGACGGATCGGAATCGTAGCGCACGTAGTGCCACGCCATGCCGGCGGCGATCATCTCGCGGCTCACGTCGCGGCCGTCCACCTCGAGCCGCGCCAGCGTGCGGCCGTAGCGGTCCTCTCCGCGGTGATCGACGATGGTCATGTGCCCCATGGCGAGCGCCGCGAGCTGTTCCCGCGACTTCGTGCCGAACGCCTGGCCGATCTCCGGCGCGTCGATGCCGTGGAGCCGCACCTTGTGCTGCACGTCGTCGGCGTCGAGGCACCGCAGCGTGTCGCCGTCGTGGACGCTGACGACCTTCCACCGGGCACGCGCCGCGTCGCCGGCGGCCGTGGCCGGCTTCGGGTCGGCATGCGGCTTCACGCGCGGCGCGGTCTCCCTGCGGGGCCGCTCCCCGCGCGACGACGTCTCCCGCTCCGGCTCGGGCCGCGTTGCCTTCGCTCCCGACCTCGGCCGCGCCGGCTTGGACGGGGCGCAGCCGGCGGCGGGGATCGCCGCCGCGACCGCCGCGATCGCCGTCGCTGCCACGCTCGTCCGCATGGCCGGCATCATACCGTGCTCTGGCGCCGCGCGGGGCGTCGCCGGCCGCCTACGTCTGCGACTCGTGCGGCGAAGAGATCGTCGTGCCGGTGGATATTTCAGCAGGAGCCCATCAGGACTACGTCGAGGACTGCCCCGTCTGCTGCCACCCGATGAGCCTGCACGTGGACCTGGGCCCGGACGGCGAAGCCCGCGTCGAAGGCGAACATGAATAGGGGAGCCTCGACCGGGCGGGAAATCCGAACCGGCGGATTGAACGCGGCCGGGGATTCTGCCGATTGAATGGACGTCAAGGCTCGCACGGAGCCGGTTTCACACTCGATCCCACGGGAGAGTCAGCATGGGCAAGGGCAACCACTCGCAGAAGAACGACAAGAAGAACAAGAAGCCCAAGCAGGACAAGACGAAGCCTGCCGCCAAGAAGTAAGCCGGGTCAGGGTCGAGCCTCTGGTGTGATCGACCGGCGATTGACAGAAGCAATGTTGCACTAACGCACGAACAACACGCTCGACTTCGATCTCCGACCCGAAAACCGGAGGAGGATGCCTGTTTTTTCGGCATTTCAGGTACTAAACTGGTGGCGGCGGCCGCATAGTTCCTGGAGGCTGGTGATGCCGCATGTTCCCGCCCGGGTTCGGGCCCTCGTTCGGGTGTCGCCGGTTGTGGCGATCGGTTTTCTCCTCGCCTCGGTCGGCCGCGGAGAGGAACCCCATGCAGTCGCGCAGGCTCTG
>JBJTPA010000168.1:0-3492 GCA_046074885.1 Planctomycetaceae bacterium | reverse complement strand
CTTGGCTGCGACTCCGAATGCCCAAGCCCGCGGGGGCCATGGATGGCCCCGCGGGCGCGAATCATAGTATCCCGCCGTGGGTGCGCCACGGCGTCATGTGCGACGGCTGGTCGAGGAACCAGATCCGCTCCCACTCGTCGGCGAGCGACCGCAGATCCTCCGACGTGTAGATGAGTTCCTGCGCGCGGCGGACCGGGTCGCCCGAGTACATCGGGATCAGGCAGCCCGTGCACGAGGCCAGCATCGCGGCCGCCGACAGCATCCAGACTGCCATCCTCATCGCTCGGTCCTCCTGACCCTCGTGCCGATCGCGGCGGGCGTCACTCGTCCTCGCGGTCCGGCCGGAGCCTCGTGCGGGTGGCATGTACCCGAAAGGCCGGTGCGGGGCGAGAGCGGGTGGCGAACGCCTCCTGGTTGGTCCCGGGCCCGGGACGTCCTGTCCCGAACCCGCGTCGTCCTCGGTCGTCCTGTCTCGTGTCTTCCTGGCTTGCCTACTCTGACTGCCGGTCCGGCTCGGCCGCTGCCGGCGGGGCTCCCGGAGCCACCGCCCGCCTGCCGCGTTCCCTGACCCTCGCCTCCATCTCCTTGCCCGGCTTGAACGTCACCACGCTCTTCGCCGGCACCACGACCTGCTCGCCCGTGCGGGGGTTGCGGGCCGTGCGTTGCTCGCGGTCCTTGATCACGAAAATGCCGAAATTCCGCAGTTCCACCCGCCCGTCCCGCACCAGCGTCTCGACGATGGCGTCGAAGGTCCGCTGGACGAGCTGCCGGGTGCGAAGCTGGGGGAGATCGAGCTGCTCCGCGATCGACTTGACGATGTCCTTCTTGGTCACGACCGCCGACCTCCTTCCCGCCCGTCGGGGTCCCCGCCGGTGTCGGCGGCGGACGCTCGCTGGTGCAGAAAACGTGTCGGAAGCCTAGGTCTGACAAGGACTAGTGTCAACGAACCGCCTCGTCGGCAGCCCCGGCTCCAGCCCTTGTTCTCCCTCGGTATCGGCGGCACATCCGGCAAACTTGACACGACCGGGCGATTTTCCCAAAAGCCGGCGGACACCGTGGCAGGACGGGCGGTCGAGGCGGTCGTGGGAAGCCGGTCCCAGCCACTACACTCCGACCGTCGTCACGCCCCCGGTCCGGTGCCCATGTCCGCCCCCCCCAGCCCGCCCGTCGCCCCGCCGGCCCCGGACTTGTCCGTCACGCTCGGCCGCCTGCGGCTGCCGAACCCGATCCTCGTTGCGTCCGGCACCTTCGGCTACGGCCGCGAGATGACGGGCTTCGTGGACCTGTCGCGGCTCGGCGGCGTGGTCCCCAAGACGATCACGCCACTGCCGCGGCCCGGCAACGTCCCCTGGCGGACCGTGGAGACGGCGGCCGGCCTGCTCAACTCGATCGGCCTCGACAACGACGGCGTCGAGGCGTTTCTCGCGAAGCTCCTCCCGTGGCTCGCGTCGTGCGGGGCGCCGGTGATCGTGAGCATCGCGGGGGCGAACGAGGGAGAATTCACCGCCCTCGCGGCCCGGCTCGACGGCGTGCCCGGCGTCGCCGCGCTCGAACTCAACATCTCCTGTCCCAACGTCAGCCACGGCGTCGATCTCGGCACCGACCCCGCCGCCTGCCGCTCGGTCGTGGCCGGCGTCCGCAAGGCGACATCGCTGCCGGTGATCGCCAAGCTCACGCCCAACGTCACCGACGTCGCGGCGGTGGCCCGCGGCGCCCGCGACGGCGGCGCCGACGCCGTCACGCTCATCAACACCTGCCAGGGCATGGCCGTGGACTGGCGGCGGCGGAAGCCGATGCTGGGCAACGTCGTCGGCGGCCTGTCGGGGCCCGCGATCAAGCCGATCGCGCTGCGGTGCGTCCACCAGGTCCGCCGGGCGGTGGACATCCCCATCATCGGCGTCGGCGGTATCATGACGATCGACGACGTGATGGAGTTCCTCGTCACGGGCGCGTCGGCCGTGCAGGTCGGCACCGCCAACTTCGCCGAGCCCGTCGTGTCCACGCGACTGCTCGACGAACTGCCCGCGGCGCTCGCGGAACTCGGCGCCTCCCGCGTGGCCGACGTCGTCGGCACGCTCGCGCTGCCCGCCGCTGCGACGTCGTGCCCGCCCCCCGCCGGGAGTGCCCATGCCCGCTGACCACTCCGCCGTGGCCCCCGCGCCGCCGGCCGCCGCAGGAAAACCGCCGCGGCCCACGCGGGCGCTCTCCGGAATCCAGCCCACCGGCCGGTTTCACTGGGGCAACTACTTCGGCGCCATCCGGCAGTACATCGATTTACAGCCGGGCGCGCACCAGGCCGCCGACGAGGCCTACTACTTCATCGCGGACCTCCACGCGCTCACGACCGTCCGCGACCCGGCCCGCCTGCGGAGCCTCGTGCACGACGCGGCGGTGGACCTCGTGGCCCTCGGCCTCGATCCCGAGCGGGCGGTGCTCTTCGTGCAGTCCGACGTGCCGGAAGTGACGGAACTCACGTGGCTGCTGATGACCGTGACGCCGATGGGCCTCCTCGAGCGCTGCCACGCCTACAAGGACAAGAAGACCCGCGGCCTGTCGGCCGACGCCGGCCTCTTCACCTATCCCGTGCTCATGGCGGCCGACATCCTCGCCTACGACGCCACGGTCGTGCCGGTCGGCGAGGACCAGGTGCAGCACATCGAGGTCTGCCGCGACCTGGCCGGCACCTTCAACCACATGTACGGCGAGGTGTTCACGCTCCCGAAGCCGCGGCTCGTCGAGGGGGGCGCGAAGGTTCCGGGCACCGACGGCCAGAAGATGAGCAAGAGCTACGAGAACACGATCGACGTCTTCGAGGATCCGGCCGCCCAGAAGAAGAAGATCATGCGGATCACGACCGACTCGCGGCCCATGGAAGACGCCAAGGAGCCGGAGGGCGACCACCTCTTCCAGCTCTACGCGCTCATGGCCACGGCCGACGAGCGGGCGGCAATGGCCGACCTCTATCGTCGCGGCGGCTTCGGCTACGGGGAGGTGAAGAAGGCGCTCGTCGAGGCGGCGGCCCGGTTCTTCGCCGAGGCCCGGGCCCGGCGGGCCGCGATCGAGGGGGACCGGGGCCGGATCGAGGCGATCCTCGCCGCGGGGGCCGCGAAGGCGCGGGCCAAGGCGCGCGAGGTGCTCGACCGGGCCCGGCGGGCCTGCGGGCTCGACCGCACGGCGGCCGCGGCCGCGAGGCCGGCGGCCGGGAGGAAGCCGTGAACGTCCTCGGCGTCGGCACCGACATCACGGAGTGCCTGCGGATCGCGCAGATGATCGAGCGGCACGGCGAGATCTTCGTGGGCCGCGTCTACACGCAGCTCGAGATCGACTACTGCCGCAGCCGGCGGATGGCCACGCAGCACTTCGCGGGCCGCTGGGCCGCGAAGGAGGCGGTGCTCAAGGCGCTCGGCACCGGCTGGCGGAAGGGCATCTCCTGGCGCGACATCGAGATCCGCAACGCCGGCGGCGGCCGCCCGCAGGCCTTCCTCAAGGGGG
>JBJTPA010000167.1:0-3432 GCA_046074885.1 Planctomycetaceae bacterium | reverse complement strand
CGTCTGCCTGCAGGAGGTGGACCGGCACGTCCGCCGCAGCCGGCTCGACGACCAGCCGCGGCTGCTGGCTCGCTACTTCCGCGCGCATTCCGTATTCCAGCCCACGGTCCACGTCGGCGCCGGCGCCTACGGCAACCTCGTCCTCTCGCGCTGGCCGTTCGCGAGCCGCCACCGGATCACGCTCCGCCTCGCGGGGCGCAAGCCCCGGGGCGCGCAGTTGCTCGTCGTCGATTCGCCGGAGGGGGGGCTGCACCTCGTGCACACCCACCTCGGCCTCGCGGAGCGCGAGCGTCGCTGGCAGGTGGACCACCTGCTCGGCCACATGCTCTTCCGGGCCGCGGACCGGCACGCGACGGTGATCGTGGGCGATTTCAACGACTGGCGGGACTCGCTCGGGGCCGGGGCCCTCGCGGCCCGCGGCTTCGCACAGGTGACGAGCCCGGCATCGCGGTACCGCACGTTCCCCGCCTGGCTGCCGATGGGCGCGCTCGACAAGGCGTTCATCCGCGGCGGCGTCGACGTGCGGCACGCGCGGGTGGTCCGCACGAGCCTCGCGAAGACGGCCAGCGACCACCTGCCGCTGGTGGTCGATTTCCACCTCCGCTGACCGCGGCCAGCGCTGCGTCCGACCATGTGCCCGGTCCCGCCCCCCGCCGAGCTCGCGCCGCTCGCCGCGGCCGATTTCGCGGCCGTCCGCCGGCTCGCCCACGGGATCTGGCACGGCCACTACGACGGCATCGTGGGCGCGGCACAGGTGGACTTCATGCTCGCCCGACGCTGTGCGGACGCGGCGCTCGCCGCCTACCTCGGCGCGGCCGACCGCTGGTTCGACGTCCTCCGCGTCGGCGGGGAGCCCGTCGGCTACTGCAGTTGCGCGCTCGTGCCCGAGGAGGGCGTGCTGAAGCTGGAGCAGCTCTACGTGGCCGGCCCGCACCGCGGCCTCGGCCTCGGCCGCCTGATGCTCGGCCACGTGGAATGCCGTGCCCGCGCGTGCGGCCGGCACACGATCCTGCTCCAGGTCAACAAGCGGAACGCCGCCGCGATCGACTTCTACCGCCGTGCGGGATTCACGGTTCGTGAAGAGGCCGTCTTCGACATCGGCGGCGGCTTCGTCATGGACGACTTCGTCATGACAAAGCGGCTCGCCTGAGGCTGTCACGCGGGCCGCAGCGCCTCGTGCGCGGCCGCGATCGTGGCGTCGATGTCGGCGTCGCAGTGGGCGGCCGAGATGAAGAGAGCCTCGTACTGGCTGCACGGCAGGTAGACGCCGCGGTCGATCATGCCCCAGAAGAACGCGGCGTAGCGGGCGGTGTCGCTCTGCGACGCGGTCCGCCAGCCTGTCACGGGCACCGGCGCCCCGCCCTTCTGGAAGAACATCGTCATCATGCTGCCCATCCGCGCGACCCACGCGGTCGCGCCCGCGGCGGCGGCGGCCGCCCGGAAGCCGGCCTCGAGGCGCGCCCCGTGCCGCTCGAGGAGGGCGTAGGGGGGGCGGTCGCGGAGCTCCTCGAGCGTGGCCGTGCCGGCCGCGACGGCCAGCGGGTTGCCAGAGAGCGTGCCGGCCTGGAAGACCTTCCCCGCCGGCAGCACGTGGTCCATCACGTCGGCCCGGCCGCCGTAGGCCCCCAGCGGCAGGCCGCCGCCCACGATCTTGCCGAGCGTCGTGAGGTCGGGCGTGACGCCGAGGACCTCCTGGGCGCCGCCGTACGCCAGCCGGAATCCCGTCATCACCTCGTCGAACACGAGCAGCGCGCCGTGCCGCGCCGTGAGGTCGCGGGCCGCCCGCAGGAACTCCCGCGACGGCACGACGAGCCCCATGTTGCCCACGACGGGCTCCATGAGCACGGCCGCGATCGCGTCGCCCTCCCGGGCGAAGGCGTCGGCGAGCCGCTGCGGCTCGTCGTACTCCAGCACGATCGTGTCGCGGGCGGTGCCGGCGGTCACGCCCGGCGAGTCCGGCACGCCGAGCGTGGCCGCCGACGAGCCGGCTGACACGAGCAGCGAATCGGCGTGGCCGTGGTAGTTGCCGGCGAACTTCACGATCCGCTCGCGGCCCGTGAAGCCGCGGGCGAGCCGGACGGCGCTCATCGCCGCCTCGGTGCCGCTGCTCACCATGCGGACCTTCTCGATCGAGGGCACGGCGCCGATGATCAGCTCCGCGAGCCCGCTCTCGCCCTCGGTCGGCGCGCCGAAGCTCGTGCCGGTGGCGAGCGCCCGCTCGATCGCGGCCACGACCCGCGGGTGGCGGTGGCCGAGGATCATCGGTCCCCACGAGCCGATGTAGTCGAGGTACTCGCGGCCGTCGATGTCGATGAGCCGCTGGCCCTGCGCGCTCGCGAAGAAGATCGGCTCGCCGCCGACGCCGCCGAAGGCCCGGGCCGGCGAGTTGACGCCGCCGGGGATGAGCCGCCGCGCGCGGGCGAAGGCCTCGTGGCTGCGGGAGCGGCGCGAGGCGTGGCTCGACGAGGGATGCGGAGCGGCGTTCATGGGCTGGCGTTCATGGGCTGGCGTTCATGGGCTGGCGTTCATGGGTGGGATCGCGGGAGGGGCGGCGCGGGCAGGGGTCGGATCACGGCGCGTCGGACTCGGCGAGACAGGCCTTCGCCCGCTCGACCGCCGGCGCCGCGTGCGGCCGCGGGCCGTACATCTCGACGAGCGAGGCGAGCAGGTCGCGGCGGCGGGCGTCGAGTTCGGCGCGGCGGGCCGGGTCGGTGGCGGCGGCGGCCGCGCGGGCGAGTTCTGCCGCCTCGGCGAGGGCGGCCTCGGCGCGCGCGAGGTCGTCGGCGCGCTCCCGGTCGGCGAGGGGCACGAGGCGGTCGATCTGCCGCCGCACGAGCGCCAGCCAGAGCTCGCCGTCGGGGTCCCGGGCGGCGTCGGCGTGGACGTCGAGGATCGCCTCGAGCGCCGCCCGGCAGGCGGCCGGGCTCTCGGGTTCCCGGGCCATGGCCGCGCGGTAGTCGCGCTCGAGCGGCCCGGGCGGGCGGCCGGCGGGCGGCCGGCGGCGGGCTCGCCGCTCGAGGGCGTCGAGGTCGAGCGTGCGGGCGAGCACGCGGACGGCGTCGGCGCGGGGATCCGCGGCGTGCCGCTCGAGAAATCGCTCGACGAGGGGCCGCGCGTCGCGAAGGTCGGCGGACTCGTCGGCGGCGATCGCCATGATCCGCGCATGGAGGGCGTCGGCCGACTCCGGACGCAGCGCGACGACCGCGATCGCCGCGAGGGCCGCCGCCATGCCGACGGCCGCGACACCCCGCCGGATCCGGTCGCGACGGTCGGCCCTGGCGGCCACCTCGCGGCCGGCGCGGTCGAGGTCGGCCACCGTGGTGAACCGCGTCCGCCGTCCGTCGTCGGAGGCGCCCCGCCCCGGGTTGGACGTCGTCGCCCGCACGTCGTCGGTGCCCGTCGCGGGACCGGGCGGCGTCGGCGCGTCGGCCG
>JBJTPA010000166.1:0-2607 GCA_046074885.1 Planctomycetaceae bacterium | reverse complement strand
GGGTCGCTCGCCGCCGTGATCCCGCCGCCGGCGGCGAAGGAAAGGCCGGCAGGCGTGGTCACGCGCATGCGGATCAGGAGGTTGAAGTCCGCCGCGCCGTCGAAGCCGACGTAGCCCACGCTGCCTCAGTAGGCCCCGCGGGCGAAGCCCTCGAGGTCGGAGATGATCTCGCAGGCCCGGTGCTTCGGCGCACCGGTCACGCTGCCGGCGGGCAGGGCGGCCACGAGCGCATCGATCGGCCCGAGGCCGGACCGCAGCCGGCCGGCCACGATCGACACGAGGTGCTGCACGGTGCGGTAGCGCTCGAGGCGGCAGAGGGCCTCGACGCGGACGCTCGCCGGCGTGCAGACCCGCGACAGGTCGTTGCGGACGAGGTCCACGATCATCACGTTCTCTGCGCGGTCCTTGGCGCTCCCCGCGAGGTCGGCCGCGGCGTGGAGGTCGGCCTCGGGCCGGTCGGTGACGCGGCGGGTGCCCTTGATGGGGTGCATTCGCACGACGCCACGGGTCACCTGGAGGAACCGCTCCGGCGACATGCTCGCGATCCAGGCGCCGCCGAGGTCGAGGCAGGCCGCGAACGGCGCCGGGTTCGCCGCCCGGGCCAGCGCGTGGAGCGCGACCGGATCGACCGTCGCGGCCACCGCGAACCGCTGCGCGAGGTTCACCTGGAAGACGTCACCGGCGCGGATGAGCTCGATCCCGCGGCGGACCATCTCCACGTGGGACTCGCGGGTGTGGCTGCCCGTCACGCCGGGGTGGCCGGGAAGCGGATGGCCGACGGCCGGCGCGGGCGTCGCCACGGGGGGCTGCGCGCGGCCGGCCGGCAACGCAGCGGCGCGCGACAGGATCGCGTCGAGCCGCTCGGCCGCACGGGTCCGCCGCGCGGCCGGACCGCGGGCAGGCACACCCTGCGAGACGAACCAGCCGCGGCCGGCGTCGTGGTCGTGGGCGAAGACGACGTCGTGGACGCCGAGCGCGAACAGCGGCACGGCCGGATCGCGGCCCGGCGGCGCGGCCACCCCGAGCAGGGCGAGGCCGCACTCGTAGGAGAGGAATCCCGCGAGGCCTCCCTGGAACGGCGGCAGGCCGGGAATCGTCGGTGCGGCAAGGTCGGCGAGCAGGCCGCGGAGACGGACGAGCGCCGCGGCGAACGCAGCCGCGTCGGTCGCGGCGTCCACGGCGTCGGCCCGCTCCAGGTGGATCGGGTCGGCGGTCACGAACGAGTGGCGGCCGAGGCGGACGGCGGTGCCCCCGGCGGCGGGTGCGTCGGTCATCGCGCTGTCGAGGAAGACCGCGCCGGGCAGGGGAGAGAGGGCCGCGAACACGGCGGCGGGCTCCAGGCCCGGCGCCGCCTCGGCCACGAGCGCGCCTGATGGCGTGAACCAGCGGCGGGCGATCCACGGGTGGGTCGGGGGCGGCGGTGCGTGCCGGACTTCCGTCATGCCCGCCATGATACGGATGCGGATTGCCTTCTCCCTCTCCCTCTGGGAGAGGGCGGGGTGAGGGTGCCTGCGGTGGCGTCACCCCAAGCACCCTCACCCGGCCTGCGGCCACCCTCTCCCGCTGGGAGAGGGAATATGGAAGGGCCTTCACAAGGAGGGAGAGGATGGTTCAGACGCCGCTCCGCTTCCGTGCGGCGCGGGCCGCCTCGGCGGCGGCGCGGGACGGGCCGTGGCCGATCTCGGGCTCGGTGAGGTGGCCCCAGTCGAGGGCCTGGTCCTGCCGGTAGTCCTTGGCCAGCGTCAACGCGGTGGCGGCCTTCGCCATCTCGTAGCCGAGGTAGAAGGCGTGGCCGGGGGTGACGTCGTCGCGGCCCGCGGCGGCCAGTCGCTGGAAGAGCGCGAAGGGGTCGCGGGAGGCGAGGTGGATCCCGGCGCCCACGAGGTGGATCTCGCCCCGCTCCGCGAAGACGCGGAAGTTTGGGTCGCGGATCGCGGCGGCGAGGCGGTCGAGCGTCTCGTCGCCGTGGGCCTGCGGTGTGCCCGCGCGGAGCGTGACGAGCCGCGGCTCGACGTGCTTGGGAAGCGTGCGGTGGGTGACGGCGTGCCAGGAGAGCCGCCGCGCGAGGTCGCACTCGCGGACGCTCGACCCGGCCCAGTGGATGACCTGCGTGGTGAGCACGGAGCGGATGCCCGTCTCCTGGCAGAAGCCGACGAGCAGGGCATTGACCCCGGCGGAATCGACGTCGGTGAGCTCGGTGAGATTGCCGATCCCCATGAGCATCTCGGCGTCGGGGAAGCGGCGGCGGACGTCGAGGTAGCGGCCGAGGCTGGCGGCGAAGCCGAATCCGATCGGCTCGAGGACGGGGTCGAGGCGGTACGGCACGCGGTCCCGGGTCAATCGATCGATCGTCGCATCAAAACCCTCGAGGGTGGCGGGGACGTCGGGGATGGCGACGACCTCGCAGCCCCAGTCCGCGGCGGCGGCGACGTTCAAGGAGTTGACCGAGAGCACGAGCGTCGCGCCGGCCCGCGCGGCGGCGGCGATCTCCGTCGGCTCCAGGCTGTCGATGGACACATGAAAACCCTCGGCGACGAGCATCCGCACGGCGTCGCCGACGCCGGTCCAGGCGTCGCCGGGATCGCAGCCGACGTCGATCCGGTCGGC
>JBJTPA010000165.1:0-4392 GCA_046074885.1 Planctomycetaceae bacterium | reverse complement strand
CCGGTTGCGAGGCAACCGGACCACGGGCCCCGATGCATCGCCCCTCGGGATCGTGCGACCTCGTAGCCCAGTCGCCCCGCGACTGGAATCCGGCCCGCGTGCTGCCCGGCGCGCGTTTCGGGTGTAGGCTGCGGGCATGCGTCGCCACCCGAGTCACGCCTGTGCCGCAGCGATCGTGGCCACCCTGGCCGCGTTCGCCGTCGAGTCCGCCCCGCGGCCGCGGATGGATCCGCTGCGGCCCGGCGTGGCCGACGGGCGGCCGCCGTCGGCCCGCGAGCTCGTGGACGCCCGCGAGGTGGTCGAGCGCAGGTTTCGCGAGCCGCTGGCCCACGCCGACACGGCGGCGGGGGCGAACTCCGCCACGACGGCACTGCTCGACGCTGCCGCCACCGAGCAGGACCGGGCCGTCAAGTGGCTCCTGCTCGCCGAGGCCCGGCGGCTGGCCGCCGCAGCGGGCAACGCGGCCGCGGTGGACCGCTCGATCGTGATTGCCGACGCCGCCTACGACTTCGACGCCATCGCCGAGGAGCACCGCACGCTGCGGGAGATCCCGCTGCGGGCCCTCGATCCGGGGCGGGCGACCGCGCTCGCCCGGGTGGCCGAGGGGCTCGCGGAGCGGGCCGAGGTCGATGCCCGCCCCGACGTCGCGGCCGACTCGTGGGCCCTGGCGATCCGCGGCTGGCAGCGGGCGGGCGACGACGACGCGGCCCGCCGTGCCGCGGCCCGGCTCGGCGAGCTCGAGCGGGCGCGACTCCGCGGGCCGCGCTGAGTCCCGTCAGCGGCCGGAATAGTAGTGCGAGTAGTTGAGGTACGTGGAGACGTGCCCCGTCGCACGAATCTGCTCGTTGACCTGCCGCGCGGTCGTGTCGCGCTGGATCTCCTGGACGCGGTTCTGCAGGTTGCTGATCTGCCGCCCCTGCTGCATCTGGTAGATGGAACTCCGCTCCTGGTCCTCGCGCGGCTGGATGAGCTGCTGGTAGACGAGCGGGTTGAACGAGCCGACCACCGCGCCCCCCGGCGTGACGCCCGCACCGCCGCCCGTGGCGAGCATCGTGTAGGGGCTCACCGACGGCCGCCGGTAGGTCTGGGAGAACGGCGCGGCGTTCTGGGCCCGGGCCTCGCTCCCCGCCAGCCCGGCCACCAGGCCGGCGGCCAGTGCCGCCCACGCGAACCGTTGCCGTGCCATGGTCGAAACCTCCCGCGGGCCTTTCGCCCGATCCAATCCTACACCCCTCGCGCCGGCGGGGCCACGCCCGGGCCGGTCACTCGGGCAGTTCGTAGTTCTCGATCACGCGGTCCATGAGGGCCCGGACGGCGGCCTTGGCCACGGGCTTGTCGTGGAGCCAGGCGGCGAAGTCCTCGCCGTGGGCCGCGTAGGCCTCACGCAGGCTGTCGGGTGCCTCGGTGAGCATCCAGGCCCGGAACTCCAGCCACCGCGGGTCGTCCTCGCCGTAGACCTCGCGGGCCACCCAGCAGAAGCCGCCGAAGTACGAGCTGAAGGGGATGATGAACTGCCGGGCCGTCTGCGCACCCAGCAGCGAGAAGCCCAGGATCCGCTCGAACGGTGCCGTGACCTTGCCCACGATGCTGTCGAAGGCGATCCACTGGTCCTGGGCGATGAACACCCGGTCGCCCGGCATGATCTGGTAGTTGGTGGCCGTGGAGGCGCCCTTCATGATCGCGTCGATGTCCACCGGCAGGATCTGGTCGCAGCCCACGTGCGACGGCGCGGGCCGGGCGATCCACACGTCCTTGCTCGAGAGCCGGGAGAGGCCGTTGATCTGCGAGATCGCGTCGAGGACGGTCTCGTTGCCGGTCACGGGGAAGCGGGCGATGTTGTCGCCGAAGCCGGCCCCCTCGGTGACGACGTAGTAGACCTTCGAGTTGTAGGAGAAGACGTCCACGCTCACGAGCGGGGCGTCGAGGTAGTGGGCCAGGTGCTTCTCGATGGCGGCCTTGGCCTCGTTGATCGTCATGCCGGTGACGAAGACGGTCCCGTACGTGCCGAGGTTGATGGTGCCGTCGGGGCCGACGAGGTGCTCGCCGGCGACCTGCTGCTGCCCGGCCGCCTGGGCGAGCGTGAGCGACACCTGCGGCTCGCGGAGGATCCGCTTCAAGTGGCGGAAGACGCTGTCCTGCGCCTCTTCCAGCGATTGGTTGGCCACCATCACCTTGCCGTAGGAGGGCCCGAGGTCGAGCATCCCGCCCGGCTCCACCACGTAGAGGCCGTTGATGGGCTGCTCGAGGAGCGTGCCCTCGACGATCACCTGGAGCGTGTCGAACGACTGGATGCGGAAGGGCGGCTTCGGCACGACGCGGAGCGCGTCCACCAGGAGGATGTCCGGCGGCTCGATCACGTAGGGGGGCAGCGTGACCTTGGCGAGTTCCTTGGCCGGCAACGTGGCGGGATCGGCCGGGCAGTTGGCGTCGGTGATCGCCTGCTGCGTCGTCATCCGCTGCGGGCGGCCGTAGATCTGGCAGCCGGTCGCGGCCGCGAGGAGCGCGGGCAGGAGCGCGACGAGCGCGCCGGCCGCGCCGTGAAGGGGTCGCCTCGTCAGGTGTCCGCCGTCGTGCATGGCACACTCCGCGCGACCGGCAAAGTCGCTGTTCACGGTTTCATCGGCATGGTCGGCCCGCAAACTTTGCCCCGCTCCCCCACGGCGCACGGACCGGGAAAAGTCCGGCGAAAACGGGGGTCTCGGGCGGGCGACACGGGGTGGGTCGCGGCGTAGACTTCAGGAACCCGGTATGCCCATCCTGCCCAAACAGCGCGACGTCTTCCCGGATGGCCTGCTCGACGAGCCCGCGGACGCATCCCGGCCCGGCGAGCGGTGGCTGATCCCCCGCACGCTCCCCCCGCGGTCAGCCCCGGCCGCGAAAGCTGTCGCCCGCTGGATTCTGGTGCCCGGCGAGCGAATGCTTGTGGACGACCCTCGGGCGATCCGGCGGCGGGGCACGGAGCGGCTCATCGTGGCGGTCAGGTTCCTCAACCAGGGCGCGTCGATCGAGCTCGAGGACGTGGATCTCGAACGCCTCTGACACGGACGCCACCGCGGCACGCACACGCCAGGCACGCACCAGGATGCCCTCCCGCATCGCCTCCGCCGTCGCCGCGAAAATCGTCTCCTGGTGGGAGACGCGCCGCCCCACGCGCGAGTCGCTCGTCGTCTCGGGGCTCCTGGTCCTGATCTTCGGGGCCTGCTACCTCGCCGCCTTCTACGTGCGGGCCGAGCTGCTCTTGAAGGCCTCCGACGCCGACACGATCCAGAGCACGATCGTGCTCGTGGTCGGCATCAAGCTCGTGATCTTCTACGTCCGCGGCCTCTGCCACCGGCCGTGGCGGGCGGCGCGGTTCGCCGACCTCAACCGGCTCCTCCGGGCGGCCACCCTCTGCCTGCTCGTGTTCGTGGCGGTGAACCACTTCGGCTCCTACATCCCGGGCTGGGTGCCGATCCCGCGGTCGGTGCTCCTGCTCGACTGGGTGTTCACGCTCCTCGGCGTGGGCGGGATGCAGGCGGTCGCCCGCAGCGTCTACGAGGAGGTGATGCCGATCACGGCCGCGGGCAGCCACAGGACGGCGCTCGTGATCGACGCCTCGCCGGCCGGCCGCGAGGTGGTGCGGGCCCTGGAGGGGATGCGGTCGGCCGGCTACTTCGTGGCGGGCGTGCTCGACGACGATCCCGAGGCCTACGGCACCGACGTGGGCCGGACCCGCGTCATCGGCGGCATCGACAGCGCCGCGGTCTGCGCCGCGCGATTGCGGGCCACGGAGATCGTCGTCTGCGCGGGGCGGCTGTTCGGCGCGCGGCTGCGGGCGCTGTGCGACGCCTGCGCCCGGCTCGGCGTCCGCGTGACCATCGCGGAGGTCGCGCTGCCCGACGAGACCGGCGGCGCCCGCGGGTGGAGCGTGGCGCCCCTCGCCATCCGCGACGTCGAGCTCCGCGACCTGCTCTCGCGGCCCCAGGCCCGGCTCGACGACCAGGACGCCCGCGTGCTCCCCTTCATCGCCGGCAAGACGGTGCTCGTCACCGGCGCCGGGGGCTCGATCGGGGCGGAGATCTGCCGGCAGCTTGTGCGGTTCGAGCCGGCCCGGATCGTGCTCGTCGAGCGGTCGGAGGGGGGGCTGTTCTCGATCCACCACGAGCTGGCCCGGCTCCCCGAGGCGGCCGACACCGAGCTCGTGCCCGTGCTCTGCGACGTCGCCAACCACGACCGCATCGACCGCGTGTTCGCGGAGCACGCGCCGCAGATCGTCATCCACGCGGCGGCCTACAAGCACGTGCCGATCGTGGAGGACAGCGAGCCCGAGGGCGCCGAGGTCAACGTGCTGGGCACGCTGCGCGTGGCCGAGGCGGCCCTGAAGCATGGCGTGGGCACCATGGTGCTGGTGTC
>JBJTPA010000164.1:0-6570 GCA_046074885.1 Planctomycetaceae bacterium | reverse complement strand
CTGGTCCAGTCGCTTGCGACTGGAATCCGGCCCATCTCGTGGTCCAGTCGCTTGCGACTGGAATCCGGCCCATCTCGTGGTCCAGTCGCTTGCGACTGGAATCCGGCCCATCTCGTGGTCCAGTCGCTTGCGACTGGAATCCGGCCCGTGGATCGCCGGCACCATCCGGTTGCGAGGCAACCGGACCACGGGTCGGATCACGCCGCCGGTCCATGCGCGGGCCGTAGTACACTCACACGATGAAATCCCTCACCGAGCACCTCACGCTCGACGTGCCCGCCCGCATGGGGTTCGTGAACATCACGCCCCGGGTCGCGGAGGCGGTGACCCGCGCCGGCGTGAAGGATGGCCTGTGCCTCGTCAATGCGATGCACATCACCGCCAGCGTGTTCATCAACGACGACGAACCGGGCCTCCACGAGGACTATGCCCGGTGGCTCGAGAAGCTCGCCCCGTTCGACGCCGACCCGAAGGTCTACCGCCACAACCGCACCGGCGAGGACAACGCCGACGCCCACATGAAGCGGCAGGTGATGGGCCGCGAGGTCGTGGTGGCGATCACCGACGGAAAACTCGACTTCGGCCCCTGGGAGCAGATCTTCTACGGCGAGTTCGACGGCCGCCGCCCCAAGCGGGTGCTCGTGAAGATCATCGGGGAGTGACCCGGGACTGATCCGGCGTGCGGCCGCGTCACAACCCGACCTTCCGCCACGCGGCCTTCACGGCCTTCCGCGTGGCGGCGTCGAACCGGTCGCCGGCGATCTGGGCCGTCACCTTCGCCATGTCGGCGAAGGTGCTCGTCCGCGAGAGCTGGAGCATCGCGTCGTACCAGATCCGGCCGGCGGTCTCCCACGCGGGGCCGCCGAGCGACTTCGCGACGAGCACGAAGGCCCGGTTGGGGATCCCGGAGTTGATGTGCACGCCGCCGGAGTCGGACGGGCCCTCGTAGATGCCCTTCATGTGGTCGGGCTGCGGGTCGTCGCCGAGGGCGGGGTCGTGGGTGAAGGCGGTGCCGGGATGCTCCATGTCGCGGATGCCGCGACGGGTCTTCGCCTGCACGAGCACCTCCGCCCCGATGAGCCAGGAGGCCTTCTCCGCCGGCTCGCCCCGCCGCCACTGCCGCACGAGGATCCCGAACACGTCGGCGAAGTGCTCGTTCAGGGCGCCCGACTGGCCGCGGTAGACGAGGTTGCTCGTGTAGGACTGCACGCCGTGCGTCAGCTCGTGGCCAACCACGTCGAGGGCCGCCGTGAACCGGCTGAAGACCTCGCCGTCGCCGTCTCCGTAGGCCATCTGGCTGCCGTCCCAGAAGGCGTTGCTCATCGGCTGGTACGTGCCCCCGCCGTCGGCCTCGCCCACGTGCACGCTGGAGATGAGCGTCATGCCGGCGTCGTCGAGCGAGTTGCGGCCGAAGAGGTCGTGGTAGAAGTCGTAGGTGTCGCCCGAGTGGTCGTAGGCCTCGTTGACCGCCGCGTCGGCCGACCTGGGGTCGCCCTCGCTCCGCACGAGCTTCCCCGGGAGCCGGTCCTTCTTCCGCGCGTCGTAGACGAGCCGCGTCCTGCGGCCCGTCGGCGAAGGCGCGGCCATCATCGGCGGCATCTGCTGGGCGAACGCGCGGACGGCGCGGACGGCCGCACCGTGGGTGAGCGAGGCGATCGCCCGCTCCCGGACCCGCGGATCCTCGGAGCGGGCCATGTGCTCGACGATGTAGGGCGGCACGATGCACTGGATCGGATGCCTCATGGCGGGCCTCCTGCGAAGGTGGACAATCTGCGGGCGACCGGCCCGCCGCGACCCCCGGCACGTCCATTCGGGGGATTCATTCGCCGATGCGTAGGGGTATCGTCACCCGCCGGTGACGCCCTTGCGAGAAAGGTCGTCGCGTGCCCGCCTCATCCCGCGTTCCGCGGGCCGCCGCAGTCGCGGCCGCCGCGGCCACGCTCTGCCTCCATGCGTCCGCGGGCGATCTCCGCCCGCTGGCCCGCGGCCTCGCCGCGCCGTTCCGGGCGCTCCATCGCGAGAAGCCGCCCACGGCGATCGACTGCGACGTCGAACGGCTCGCCTCCCGGATCGACTGGCTCCAGCACCAGCTCGACGCCGACGGCTCGATCGTGGCCAAGGAGCCCGACGTCTGGGGCCAGGGCCGGCTCATGCGGCACCGCGCCGAATACGAGGAGCAGATGCGGCGGCAGCTCGGGGCCTTCGCCGAGCGGTCGAGCGCCGCCATCCGCCGCAGCGACCAGGCCTTTCTCTGCATGGCGCTCGCGATCCATTCGGCATCGGGACGCCGCCGCGGGTCCGCCGACGTGGCCGTGCCCGACGCCACGGGATCGGCGAGCGTGATCAACTCGATCCAGGGCCTCCTGCCCACGACGAACGAGGCCGTGGGCCGCTCCGACCCGGTGATCATCGCGCGGACCGCGCCCTTCGCCGTCCCCGAGGCGCCGTCCGGGTTCCGGTTCGCCGACGAGCCGCTCGGCCTGGAGCCGACCGTGCACCTCGACCATCTCTCGGGCTACCTCCAGCACCTCGCCGAGCTGCGGCGGGTGAACGAGGGCGACGACTCGGCCGACGCCCCGGGCTACGCGCTCAACCTCGTGCGGATCCCCGTCTCCGTGACCCCCGGCGCGCGGACGAGCGCGGGCCACGGCGCCGAGATCACGATCCGCGCCGAGCCCGTCCTCGGTCCCGACCTGCTGCCCACGACGTTCCGCACCCTCGTCGTCAACGACCTCGTGGACGTGATCGCGCCGGCCCTCACGTGGTGCGTGAACGACCCGGAGGCCGTGGCCTGGGCGGAGACGATCGCCGCCGACGGGGCCGCGACGGCCGCCCGGCGGCAGGGCGTGATGGCGGCCATGGAGTCGCTCGCGGCGCGGCTCCCGGTGCCGACGCCGGTCGCCGCTCCGGCCGTCAAGGTGCGGCGGTCCCGGATGCCGCTGCCGTTCACGCAACTCGTCGACGTGGCCGGCATCGGACCGATCGCGATCCTCGTCCGCGACACGCGGGCGGCGCTCGCGAACCATCCGGCCAACCGGCCCTGCATCGACTACCTCGCCGTCCGCGGCCACCTCGCCGAGGAACTCGAGGCGGCCTACGACTTCCTCCGCCAGCCCGACCGGCGGCACGCCTGGGACGACCTCGCCGGCTGGAGCCTCGCGACGCTCGTCCGCGGCCGCCGGCTCGACGAGATCGCGGGGCTGCGCTGCCGGTTCTTGTCAGGTCTGAACGTGGCCGCCCCCGTCGGAGGCGGCGGCGAGGAGGTGCTCCTCCCGGCCGACGGAGCCTGCTGCGACCCGGCACGGCCGGTGCCGCGGCTCTGCCGCACGACGACCGCCGTGCTCGCCTGGGCCATCCTCGTGGAGTCGGCGCTCCTCGACGACCGGCTCGCGCAGGACGTCCGCGAGGCCGGGGCCTCGCAGGGCGCCGTCGCCCTCGACCGCTGCGCGGCTCCCTTCTTCGGCCCCGACCCGCCCCCCGAGGCCCGGCAGGCCTTCGCCGACTACGTCAGGACGCGCTGGCCGGTCCGCGTGTTCGCCCTCGATCCCGTCCGCGACGAGCAGAACGTGGATGACGCCTACGCCCGGCGGCGCGAGCTGCAGATCGCGATGGCCACGGCGGCCGCCACCGGCCGGCTCAACGCCCAGGCCATGGCCCGGTTCACGCGCCGGCTGGAGACCGACATGGCCGTCGCCGCCCTCAACCAGACCGCGGTCGGTTTCACACACGGGGCCGACACGTTCGGCTGGCGGTTCCACCCGCGGGTGCAGACGCCGCCCACCCGCGGCACGTTCGCGACGCTCGCGGAGACGGTCTGCGGCCCGTCGTCCGAGGCCGACCTCGCGAGCCGACGGCTCGAGCCCGGCTGCCGCGAGTGCACGGCCCTCGTCGTGATGCCGTCGTTCGTGCCGGCGCTCACGTTCGACGTCCGCACGACCTGGTTCTCGCTCGTCCACCCGGGACGGACCGACCAGACGATGCGGCACACGATGGAGCTCTCGCGGACCGTGCAGGCGCTGCGGCACGACGAGGCGGCCTGCGCCCGCTGCGCCCACCTCTACCGGCCCGGCGAGGTCGCGCGGCTGCTCGCGGAGGTGGAGAAGCTCGACCGCCGCCTGCCGCTGCAGACGCTCCAGGCCCGGATCCCCTCCGAGAACACCGCGGGCGGCTTCGAGCTGTTCTCGGCGGGCGTCACCGACCTCGCGCCGGAACTCGTCGGCTGGTACGGCGCCCCGGGGATCGACACCGACGCCGCGACCACGCTGTTCCTCGTGGGCAAGGGCTTCAGCGTGCACGACACGAGCGTGATCGCGGGGGGGCTGCCCTGCCGGTTCACGCTCGTGAGCCGCGAGGTGCTCCGTGTCGAGGTGCCGCCGGGCGCGCGGTCGATCGCGCCGCCCGCCTGCGAGGCCGTGGCCCGCGCGCCGCGGGAGGCGCGGCTCGTGCTCACGGCAGCCAGTGAGCCGCTCCCCGCGCCGGCTGAGCCGGACGACGCGGCATCCCCTCCGGCCGTCACCCCCGCCGCGCCCTGCGGGCTCCACGACTGCCGGCGAAGGGAGATGGTGGACGTGCATCTCGCCACGCCCTACGGCGTGAGCGGCCACCTGCTCGTGCCCGTGGCGCGGACCGCGGCCGCGGCGGGGGGCGGGCCGGCGTTCGCCGACGCCTGCCGCATCGACCTCACCTTCACGGTGGCGAAGACCGCGGGTGCCCGGACCGAGGCGGCCCGGATCGACGAGTACTTCGCCTCGTCGTGCGACGCCCTCGCGATTGCGGTGCCGGCGTCCTTCATCCCGCCGGCGAAGGTCGAACTGCGGCTGCTCGTCCGGGACGCGGCGACGAACGCCACGGCGGCCGGCTTCTCGTTCGCCGACCCGCCGTTCGACGCGCGGGCCTCCCGCTACGTGATCGCCGGCGGCGACCTGCGGAACCTCGTCGGCGACACGTCGCGGCCCGCCACCGACAAGACGCTCCGCGGCGCGCTCAAGCCGTATCTCGACCACCTGCTCGCCGAGGGTCACCTCGCCGAGGACGGCGAGTCGGCGGCCTTCACGGTGACGGCGGCGCTCGTGGCGGGCCAGCAGGCCGTGCCGGTGGGCGGCGCGATCGACGTCCGCGCCACCCGCCGCGGGAAGACCGTGGTCGAACCCGCCCCGGCGGCGGCTACGGCACCCTGATGCGACCGGGATTCCAGGCAGTTCCTGGTGCGACCCGTAGCCCGGTCGGCAACCCATAGCCCGGTCGGCAACCCGTAGCCCGGTCGGCAACCCGTAGCCCGGTCGGCAACCCGTAGCCCGGTCGGCAACCCGTAGCCCGGTCGGCAATCCGTAGCCCGGTCGCCTCGCGACCGGGAATCCGGACTGCACCCCAGTTGCGAGGCAACTGGGCTACGGGTGGAATCCGGGCGACATCCAGTTGCAACCCGTAGCCCGGCCGGCAACCCGTAGCCCGGTCGCCTCGCGACCGGGAATCCGGACTGCACTCCAGTTGCGAGGCAACTGGGCTACGGGTGGAATCCCGCGCGCCTCACTCGTTGACGACGTTCTGCGGCCGCCCGGCCGCGAACGCGCGGACGTTGTCCGCGGTCGCCTCGACGAGCCGGCGGCGGGCGTTCCGCGTGGCCCACGCCACGTGGGGCGTGATCACGCAGTTCCGCGCGTGCAGAAGCGGATTCGCGGCCGGCGGCGGCTCGACCGCGAGCACGTCGATGCCCGCCCCCGCGATCCGGCCCGCTTCGAGCGCCGCCGCGAGCGCGGCCTCGTCCACGAGCGCGCCCCGCGCGGTGTTGACGAGGAACGCGGTGGGCTTCATGAGCGCGAGCCGCCTCACATCCACGAGCCCGCGGGTCTCGGGCGTGAGCGGGCAGTGGAGGCTCACGACGTCGCTCTCGCTGAACAGCCTGTCGAGATCGACGCACCCGGGGTCGACATCGGCCCCACGACGGTGGAACAGGATCCGCATCCCGAAGGCCCGTCCCAGCGCCGCGACCGCCCGGCCGATCCGGCCGTGGCCCACGATCCCGAGCGTGAGCCCGACCAGCTCGACGAGGTCGCCGTCCCAGTAGCAGAAGTCTGGACAGGCGGACCAGCGGCCCGCACGCACCGTCGCATCGAGGTGGCCGACGCGGTTCGTGAGTTCGAGCAGGAGCGCGAACGTGGCCTGCGCCACGCTGGCCGTGCCGTACTCGGGCACGTTGCAGACCGGCACGCCCCGCTCGCGGGCCGCGGCCAGGTCCACCACGTTCGTGCCCGTCGCGAGCACGCCGATCATCTTCAGCCGCGGCAGGGACGCGATCTCCGCCCTGCCGAGCTCGGTCTTGTTCGTGAGCACGACGTCCGCCGCCGCGGCGCGGGCCACCACGTCCACGGGCTCGGTGCGGTCGAAGACCGTCACGTGCCCGCACGCCTCGACCGGCGCCCACGACAGGTCGCCGGGATTCGTCGTGAAGCCGTCGAGAACCACGATCCGCATGGGCGGGAGAATACCAGACGATTTCCAGCGTGCGGCTCCCCCGTAGCCCAGTCGCCTCGCGACTGGAATGCCGCCCGGCATCCACCCGTAGCCCAGTCG
>JBJTPA010000163.1:0-2746 GCA_046074885.1 Planctomycetaceae bacterium | reverse complement strand
AACGTCGTCCGCTGGGAGATGCGGCCGCGGGTGTTCCTGCGGACGGCCGAGTTCCTCTGGCAGGAGGGGCACACGGCCCACGCCACGGCGGAGGAGGCGGTCGAGGAGACGCTCCGCATGCTCGACGTCTACGCCACGTTCGCCGAGCGCGACCTCGCGATGCCGGTGGTGAAGGGGCCGAAGCCGGCGGCGGAGCGGTTCCCCGGCGCGGTGGACACCTACTCGATCGAGGCCATGATGCAGGACGGCAAGGCCCTGCAGGCCGGCACCTCGCACTTCCTCGGCCAGAACTTCGCCCGCGGCCAGAACATCAAGTTCGCCGGCACGAGCGGCGCCGAGGAGTTCTGCTGGACCACGTCGTGGGGCGTCTCGACGCGGCTCATCGGCGCCGTGATCATGACCCACTCCGACGACGACGGCCTCGTGCTCCCGCCGCGGATCGCCCCGGAGCACGTCGTGCTCCTGCCGATCCACCGCACCGACGAGGAGAAGGCCGCGGTCATGGAGGCGTGCCGGAAACTGGAGGCGGCGCTCGGGGCCGCGCGGTACGCCGACGAGCCGGTCCGCGTGAAGATCGATGCCCGCGGCATGCGGGGGGGCGACAAGGTCTGGCAGCACGTGAAGCAGGGCGTGCCGGTGCGCGTGGAGATCGGCCCGCGCGACCTCGCGGCCGGCGCCGCGAGCGTGAGCCGCCGCGACCGGGGACCCAAGGAGCGCGAGGCGGTGCCGCTGGCGGAGCTGCCAGCGCGGCTGCCGGCGATCCTCGACGAGATCCAGCGGGGCCTGTTCGAGAAGGCCCGGGCATTTCGCGACGGGCGGTCGAGGCGGCTCGGCTCGCGGGCCGAGGTGGTGGACTTCTTCGGGACGGGCGAGGGGGCCGAGGCGGGGGGCTTCGCGTGGGTCCACGTGGCCGACGACCCGGCCGTGGCCGAGGCCTTCGACCCGCTCAAGGTGACCGTCCGCTGCATCCCGATGGACGGCCCCGACGAGCCCGGCACGTGCGTGGTCACGGGCAAGCCGGTGGCCCGGCGGAGCGTCCTGTCGCGGGCGTATTGAGGCGTTTTCGCGTGCTGTCAGGAAGCCCCAAGCGCCGGCGCGGGGATCATGCGGGGCGCCACGTCGTCAGGCCACCGCGGAGCCGTTCGGCCGCCCCTGCAGTCCCGTCGCTCGCGCTCCGGGCTTCCTGGTGCACGGCAAACCTCGGCATCGTGCCGAGTTTGCCTTTGCCGGCCTCCGCCGGCTGGCGTTCACCCGGCCCTCCGGGCCTGACGCGTTTCGGCGTGCTGTCAGGAAGCCCCAAGCGCCAGCGCGGGGATCATGCGGGGCGCCACGTCGTCAGGCCGCCGCGGAGCCGTTCGGCCGGCCCTGCAGTCCCGTCGCTCGCGCTCCGGGCTTCCTGGTGAGTGAAACCTCCCGCGGGGCGGCGGTGTATAGACTTGCGACCGCGGTGAACCCGGCCGCGGACCGTCCTCCCCCCTCCCGGAGTTTCCCATGACCGCCCGTGCCCTGCCGCTCTGTGCCGCCGCCCTCGCCTGGGCCGCGGTCGCCACCGCCGCGCCGCTCGACCTCGCCGCCGTGCCCGCGAAGGCGCAGTGGGTGATGCACCTCGACATGGACGCCGCCCGCGAGTCCACCGTCCTCAAGCGGGCCTGGGAGCGGGCCATGAAGATGCACCCGCAGGCCGAGCAGATGATGAAGATGGGCGCCGGGATGATGGGGATGGACCCGCGGAAGGACCTTCGCGACGTCACCGCCTGGGGGCTCGACACCGACAAGCACAACGGCGTGATGATCGTGCGGGCGAAGGCCAACCGCGAGATGCTCGAGAAGATGGTCGCGAAGGCGCCCGACCACGAGACGATGGAGCACCGGAAGTACACGCTCCACGCCTGGACCCACAAGGGCTGGAAGGGGCACAAGGGGGAAAAGGTCGTCGGGGCCTTCCACCGCGACGACGTGACGGTGTTCGCCCGGACGCCCGACCAGGTGAAGGCGGCGCTCGACGTGCTCGACAGTGACGCAAAGTCGGCCGCGGAGGACGGGCCGCTCGGAGGCCGGGTGAAGCCCGGCTCGATCCTCGTGGCCCGGGCCGCGGCGGTCGATCCCGAGACGAAGTGCCCGGTGCTCCGGCAGGGACGTGCGTTTCGCGTGGCGATCGGCGAGAGCGAGGGCATGTCGTTCTACCGGGTGAAGCTCGACATGAAGTCAGACGAGGCGGCCGACCAGGCGGAGGACGTGGTCGAGGGCTTCGCGGCCGTGGCCCGGCTCCGCTGGGGCGACGAGGCCGCCGCGATGAAGCTCGTCGATGGCCTGGAGACGAAGTCCGAGGGCTCCACCTGCATGATCTCCTGGGACGCCCCGGTCGATGGCGTGTGGACCGTCGTGGAGACGATGGCCGACCGCTGGGAGCAGAAGCGCAAGGAGTGGATGCGGTCCCACGGCGGGAAGAGAGACGCGGGGCAAAAATCGTGCTGCAAGAGCGGCTGCGGCAAGTCCGACTGCGAGGGCTGCGAGAAGTGCCCGGCCGAGTGCCCCATGAAGAAGGGTGGTTCGAAGCAGGCCGAGGAGCCGCTGCGTGACGACGAGTTCTGACGACGCCGACCTCGTTGAACGGGCCAAGCGGGGCTGCGCGGAGAGCGCGGCCGCGCTCGCGGCCCGCCACCAGGTGGCGGTCGTGGACTACGCGTCGCGGCTGCTCGCGCGACGGGGCGGCAACCGCGCCGACGCGGAGGACGTCGCCCAGGAG
>JBJTPA010000162.1:0-8455 GCA_046074885.1 Planctomycetaceae bacterium | reverse complement strand
GGCCAGCGTCGATCGCATCGCGCTGGAGCGACGGCTCGTGGAGGACGCCGTGGCCCGCGCGGCCGCGGGGGGCCTCGAGGTGGACGCGGCTGCCATCCGGGCGCGGATCGAGCGCGAGAAGCGGCTCCTGCGGCCGTTCCTCTCGGCCAACGACCGCAGCCGGTGGCTCACCGTCCGCGCCCTCGTCGAGCGCGGCACGTTCGCCATCGACGACCTGGTGGCGGAGCCCGGCTGGGACACGATCGACGCCGTCGTGCACGCCGACGCCACCGGCCGGCGGCGGCTCTACTCCAGCAAGCCGCCGCTGCTCTCCGTGCTCTGCGCCGGCCCCTACTGGGCGCTGCATCGGCTCACCGGCTGGACGCTGGGCGATCACCCGTTCGAGATGGGCCGGATGCTCATGGTCGTGTTCGGACTCCTGCCGCTGGCCGTGGCCGTCACCTTCACCTGCCGGCTCGTGGAGACCATCGGCGCGACCGACTGGGGCCGGCTCTGGTCGGCGGCGCTCGCCGCGTGCGGCACGTTCCTGACGACGTTCGCCGTGGTGCTCACGAACCACGTGCCGGCGGCCGCCTGCACGGCGGTGTCGGCCTGGCTCGTCCTCCGCATCCGCGGCGCGGGGGCGCGGTCGTGGGCGACGTTCGCCGCGGCCGGGTTCTGGGCGGCGCTCGCCGCCGCTTTCGAGTTGCCGGCCCTCACCTGGCTTGCGGCGGCGCTCGTGCTCGCGGCGCGAGCCGACGTGCGGCGCACGCTCGCCGGCGCGGTGCCCGCGGCGGTCGTCGTGGCGGCGGCGGCGCTCGGGACCAACTGGCTCGCCCACGGCGTGGCCCTGCCGCCCTACGCCTACCGGGCGCCCGCGCCGGCCCCCGCCGCGTCCACCCCTGCCGAGGGCGAGTCGTGGAACCCCGGCAACTGGTACGACTATCGGATCCGCCTCCCGAACGGCCGGATGCTCGCGAGCTACTGGCGGGCGCCGAAGGACGTCGATCGCGGCGAGCCTTCCCGGGCGGCCTACGCCTGGCACTCGCTCGTCGGCCACCACGGCATCCTCTCGCTCACGCCCGCCTGGCTGCTCGTCGTGCCCGGCCTCCTGCTGCTGCGGAGCCGCGGCCCGCGCGGCCGATCGGGCGACGCCGATCTCGCGCTCGCGATCGCCCTCGTGAGCGGCGCGGTGATCGCGTTCTACCTCGCGCGGCCGCAGGCGGACCGCAACTACGGCGGGATGACGAGCGGCTTCCGCTGGGCGTTCTGGCTGGCGCCGCTGTGGGTCGCGGCGGCCGTGCCCGCGGCCGACCGGCTCGCGCGGTCGCGGATCGGCCGCGGCCTCGGCCTCGCGCTGCTCGCGCTGTCGGTCGTGTCGGTCGCCTACCCGACGTGGAGCCCGTGGACGCGGCCGTGGCTCGAGGCCTGGCTCGACCACGCGGGCTGGCTGCCCCGCTGACCGGCGGTCACGTCTCGTTCGGCCACCACGCCGGCGGCGGCGTCTCGGCCGCGCGGCGCTCGCCCGAGTCCGGGTCGTGCCACTCGATCCGCCAGGCGTGCAGCGCGATCGGCCGCGTCCGCGGATCGACGGTGGCGGCGCCGGGCCAGTCGGCGGCCGGCCCGCCGTAGAGCTCGTCGCCGACGATCGGCATCCCGCGGGCGGCCGCCTGCAGCCGGAGATGGTGCATCCGGCCGGTGAGCGGCTCGAGTTCGACGAGGGCCCGCCCCGGGGAGGCCGCCGGCCCGAGGAGGCGGGCCAGGGTCACGGCCTCGCGGACGCCCGGCGCATCCGGATCGCGGGCGATGCGGGCCCGCGGCTCGTCGGGCACCTTCTCCACGAGGTCGCGCCACTCGGCGCGGCCGTCGCGGGTGGCCCCGCACGCGTCGAGCGGCGCGGCCGACGTCGCGGCCGGCCGGGCGACCACCGCCAGGTAGGTCTTCCGCACCTCGCGCCGCTCGAACTGCCGCGACAATTTCCGCGCCGCCCGCGGCGTGAGCGCGACGAGGAGCACGCCGGAGACGGCCCGGTCGAGCCGGTGTGGCATCCCCACGTAGCCACCCGGCCCCGCCACCACCCGCCGCACCCAGGCCTCGACGCTCTCCCCGCCGGGCGGGGCCTGCGTGGCCAGCCCCGCCGGCTTCGCCACGGCCAGCACCCCGGATCCGCGAAATATCTCGGTCGCATGCTGCACGGCGGCCTCCGCTGGAGAATTCACGGACCGGGGGGGTTCCGGGGGATGGTACCGTGTGCGACGCGAAGGGCACTCCTGCGGGGTGCCACCCCCCTCCCGGCGATGCCGCGACCGAGCCGACGCGGCGAGCGCCGCCACACCAGGAATCACACCATGCCGATCAAGGTGCTCATCGCCGACGACCACGAGGTCGCCCGCCGGGGGCTCACGAGCCTTCTCAAGGATTCGCCGGCCCGCGTGGTCGGCGAGGCGGCGACGCCCGCGGAGGCGATCCGGCTGACCCGGCGGCTCAAGCCCGACGTCGTGCTGCTCGACGTGCGGTTCGGCGACAGCGACGGGCTCGACGCGATCAAGAGGATCCGCGCGGCCGCGCCGGAGGTGCGGGTCGTGATGTTCTCCGCCTACGAGAACCCCACCTACGTGGCCCGCGCGGTGTCCGCCGGCGCCCACGACTACCTCGTGAAGACCGCGTCGCGGGCCGAGATCGTGGCTGCGATCACGCGGGCCGCCGACGGGGCCGCGCCGGCGCGGGGCGGGCCGCTGCGCCGCGTCGCCGGGGCGCTCGCGAAGCGCGAGGTGCCGGCGGACGCCCGGCTGCCGCTCACGCCGCGCGAGACGCAGGTGCTGCGGCACGTCGCGATGGGGCTCTCCAACAAGGAGATCGCCGATTCGCTGGAGATCAGCGTGGAGACGGTGAAGGAGCACGTGCAGAACATGCTCCGCAAGGTGTCGCTGGCCGACCGCACGCAGGCCGCCGTCTGGGCGATCCGCCAGGGCATCGCCTGACCGGCGCGGATTTGCAAACGCCCCCGGCGTGAATCATGCTCGGGATATCCGGGCGCCGCGGACCCATCCGCCGGACGGCCGCGGCACGGAGCGGACTCGGTCATGGCCAGGCGCAGGGACAGGCGGACACCAGGTCGGGAAACGGAACGTCCTCGTCCCGCGCGGCTCGGGGACGTGCCCCCCGTCCGGGACGCGGACGGCCTGGCGGACTACGAGAGCGGCGAGGCGACGCGGGGCGCCCGGGAGACCGAGGAGGCCGTCGTCGCCGACGTTCTCGCGGGCGCGCGAGAGATGACGATGGCGCAGCGGGTCTCGGACCTGCGGGCGCTCATTGCGGGATCCTCGCCCGACGACGTGGCGGCCCTCCGCGAGGCCTTCCTGGCGATCCCGGAACTGGCCGCGGGAGGGCCGGTATCCGCGGACCCCGACGACGCACTCTCCCCCGACTGGCGCGAGGGGGGCTATCCGTACGCGAACCTCATGCGCCGCTCGACGTACGAGGCGCAGAAGTACCGGCTCCAGGTCGAGCTGCTCAAGCTGCAGGCCTGGGTGAAGGACAAGCGGCAGCGGGTCGTGATCCTCTTCGAGGGCCGCGACGCCGCCGGCAAGGGGGGCACGATCAAGCGGTTCATGGAGCACCTCAATCCGCGCGGCGCACGGGTGGTGGCCCTCGACAAGCCGTCGGAGCAGGAGCGGGGCCAGTGGTACTTCCAGCGCTACGTCCAGCACCTCCCCACGGCGGGCGAGATCGTGATGTTCGACCGCAGCTGGTACAACCGCGCCGGCGTCGAGCGGGTGATGGGCTTCTGCGGCGACCAGGAATACGCCGAGTTCATGCGGCAGGCTCCCGAGTTCGAGCGGCACCTCGTCCGCAGCGGCGTGTGGCTCGTCAAGTTCTGGTTCTCGGTGAGCCGCAAGGAGCAGCGGCGGCGTTTCCGAGAGCGGGAGGTGCATCCCCTCAAGCAGTGGAAGCTCAGCCCGATCGACAAGCAGTCGCTCGACAAGTGGGACGACTACACGGTCGCCAAGGAGGCCATGTTCCGCGAGACCGACACGGCCGACGCGCCGTGGACGGTGGTCAAGAGCGACTGCAAGAAGCGGGCCCGGCTCAGCGCCATGCGCTACGTGCTTCACAAGCTGCCCTACGCGGACAAGGACCACGCCCAGATCGGCAAGCTCGACCCGCTGATCGTGGGCCGGGCCCACGTGGTCTACGAACAGGGCGAGCGGCCCGGGACCGGCGTGGTGATGTGACGGTTCCCGGCAAACCGGCCTGGCGTGCCGCCCCCCCCGGTTCGGTATGATGCGTGGGCCGCAGCGTCGCCCCACGCCGGCGTTCCCGAGGAGATTCCGCGATGCGCACCGGCAACCCCGCTCTCAACGACAGGACGTTCGAGAACTTCGGCGTCTACCGCCGCGACGCGGCCGCGGAGGTCGCCCCCGCCGTCACGATGACGGTCAACGGCACGGCGACGAAGACGCTGTTCCTGCTGCTGCTCGCCTGCGGCACAGCCTGCTTCACCTGGTCGCAGACGCTCGTGGCCGAGGGGAATCCGGCCGCGGCCATGGGCTGGGCCTTCGGCGGCGCGATCGTCGGCTTCGTGACGGCGCTCGTGGTCTGCTTCAAGTGGGACTGGGCCCCGGTGCTCGCACCGGTCTACGCGCTCGCCGAGGGGCTCTTCCTGGGGGGCATCTCGGCGACGTTCGAGGCCCAGTATCCCGGCATCGTCTTCCAGGCCGTGGCCTGCACGTTCGGCACGCTGTTCGCGCTGCTCATGGCCTACCAGTCGCGGCTGATCCGGGCCACGGAGAACTTCAAGCTCGGAATCGTCGCGGCCACGGGCGGCATCTGCATCGCCTACCTGGTCTCGATGGTGGGCAACCTCTTCGGCTGGCAGGTGCCCTATATCCACGGCTCCGGGCCGATCGGCATCGGCTTCAGCCTGTTCGTGGTGGTGATCGCGGCCCTGAACCTCGTGCTCGACTTCGACTTCATCGAGCAGGCCGCCGAGCGGGGTGCGCCGCAGAAGCTCGAGTGGTACGGCGCCTTCGCGCTGATGGTCACGATCGTGTGGCTCTACATGGAGATCCTGCGGCTGCTCTCCAAGCTCCGCAGCCGCGATTGAGCGGGCCGCGTGGCCGCATCTCCCCCGCTCCCACCGCAGTGCCCCGTCTTGGACTCGAACCAAGAACCCTCTGATTAAGAGTCAGATGCTCTGACCAATTGAGCTAACGGGGCTGGCGGCACTTTTCTACCCGGCGCCCGAGCCTCCGACAAGGGTCGCGGCGGGCCGCGGCCGCACGCGTTGCAGGTTTTCGCCGCGAGCGGATACATTCCGCGCTCCCGATCGGCCGCCGGTGTGGCGCCGCTCCCCGACTCCAGCGGAGACTACACGCAGATGGGCAGGTTCGCCGGACTCAAGGGCCTCGTGCTCGGCGTCGCCAACGACCACTCGATCGCCTGGGCCATCGCCAAACTGATCCTCGCCGAGGGGGGCCAGATCGGCTTCACCCACCTGCCCGACAAGCCCGACGACGAGCGGCAGCGGAACCGCCGCCGCGTGTCGCTGCTCACCGACCCCGAGCCCAACGCCAAGTTTCTCGTCCCGATGGACGTCTCCACCGACGCCCAGATCGCGGCCGTCATGGACAAGGCCAAACAGGAGTTCGGCACGATCGACTTCCTGCTCCACTCGATCGCCTTCGCGCCGCTCGATGACCTGAAGGGCGACACCACCAACTGCAGCCGCGAGGGGTTCCGGATCGCCATGGAGACGAGCGCCTACAGCCTGCTCGCCGTGGGCCGGCTCGCCCGGCCGATCCTCTCCCGGGACTCCTCGATCCTCACGCTCACCTACTTCGGCGGCGAGAAGGTCGTGCCCGGCTACAACATCATGGGCGTCTGCAAGGCCACGCTCGACATGTGCATGCGCTACATGGCCTTCGACCTCGGCCCCGCCGGCGTCCGTGTCAACGCGGTGAGCGCGGGACCGTTACGGACGCTCGCCGGCCGCGGCGCGGGCGTCGACGACATGCTCGGCCTCTACCAGCACATGTCGCCCATGGGCCGCAACATCACCCACGAGGAGGTCGGCAAGGCCGGCGCCTGGCTGCTCTCCCGCGACTCGCAGGGCATCACCGGCGAGATCCTCCACGTCGACGCGGGCTACAACGTGATGGGCTCGCCCGGCCGGCTGCTGGAGCTCGTGCCGAAGCCCGCGGGCTGATGTGGCCGCTCACGGTGGGTCGAAGCCGCCCGGGCCCCAGGGATGGCAGCGACAGATCCGCGCGAGGCCCTTGAGGCCGCCGCGGACGGCGCCGTACTTCTCGACCGCCTCGCGGAAGTAGGTGCTGCACGTCGGCTGGAAGCGGCAGTGCCGGCCGAGCAGCGGGCTGAGCGTGCACTTGTAGACGATCACGCCCGCCACGAGCACGAGTGACGCGGCACGGTCGCAGCCGCGGACCACCGCGCCACATGCGGCCCGCACCACACCCATGTCACCGCTCCCCGCGGCGCGCGTCGGCACCGCCATCGGCCGCGTAGCCGGGCCGGCCCACGATCTTCCGCGCGAGCGAAACGAGCGACTTGCGGAGCGCCCGTGCGGCCTCCGCGCCGACCGGCACGGCCGCCGACCGCACCACGACCACGAGGTCGTTTCCGGGGGGCAACCGACCCCGCACGGCCCGAAACGCCTCCCGGATCCTCCGCTTCCAACGGTTGCGGACCACCGCGTTGCCGATCCGCCGCGACACCGAGAGCCCGAGCCGCGTGCCCCCGTCCGCGCACCGGTTCGGCGCCGCGTAGACGACGATCGGCCCGGCCGACGCGCTCTTCCGCCGGCCGTAGACGCCGGTGAAGTCGGCCGGCCGCAGGAGCCGGGCCGCCCGCGGAAATCCCCGGCCCGGCGAGTTCACCACCGCAGCCCCGCCCGCGGGTTCGTCCCACCCTCGGCGGCCTGCGCGGCCGCGAGCAGTTTCTCCACGGTCGCGGCGTCGGCCGCATCCGGGAGCACGATCTGCACCTCGGCGATGAGATCTCCCTTCGAGCCGTTGGCGTGCCGCACGCCCATGCCGCCGGCCCGCAGCTTTCGGCCGCTCGACGTGCGCGGCGGGATCTTGAGCGTGATCGTGCCCCAGGGCGTGGGCACGTCGACCTTCGCACCGGCGATCGCCTCGGCCACCGTGATCGGCACGGTCACCTCCAGCGTGTCGCCCTCGCGGCGAAACACCGCGTGCGGCTCGACGTGGACCTCGAGGAGGAGGTCGCCCGCAGGACCACCGCCCGTGCCCGGCAAGCCCTGGCCGCGGAGCCGCATCCGCGCGCCGTCGGGCAGGCCCTGCGGGATCTTCACCTCGATCGTCTCGGTCGTCCCGCCGCGGTCGACCTGGAAGTTGGTCTTGCCGCCGTCGATCGCGAGCCGGAACGGGATCGAGATCCGCCCGGTGACGTCCTCGCCGGGCGCCTGCGCGGGCCGCCGCCGGCCGCGGGTCGTGCGGGCCCCCCCGCCGCCACCACCACCGCGGAACATCTCGGCGAAGCCGCCGGCGCCGCCGAACAGGCTCTCGAGGTCGATCTCGCCCCCGCCGGGAAAGCCCCCGGCACCGCCGCCCCCGGGAAATCCTCCCGGGAACGGGCCGCCGCCCCAGCCACCCCGCGGGCCGCCGGGCCCCACGCCCTCGAAGGCGCTGCCGTAGCGGTCGTACATCTCGCGCTTGCTCGAGTCGCTGAGGACGTCGAACGCGGCCTGGATCTTCTTGAACTTCTCCTGCGCCGCCTTGTCGTCGGGATTGCGGTCGGGGTGGTACTTGAGCGCGAGGTCGCGATAGGCCTTGCGGATGTCCTCGGCCGACGCCGTCCGCGACACGCCCAGCGTCTCGTAATAGTCGTCGGCCATCGCGTGCACGTCCTCGTTGCCGACGAGTCTACGAATCGCGAATCACCCGAATCAATCCGACCCGCTCGCCTCCCGTCATGAAGCCCCAAGCGCCAGCGCGGGGAATGGGGATCGCCACCTGGCATCTCCCCGTGGGTGCAGGTTTTTCAACCTGCACCTGGACCGGACAGAGCCCACATTCCGCAGGTTGAAAAACCTGCGGCCACATGGAGCCCGCCACCCGCATACCCGTCGCTCGCGCTCCGGGCTTCTTGGGAATCCGTTGGTCAACCCGTCGTGACGGCGATGGGAGCGTCGGCACGCTGCTCGAGAAACTCGACCTGGCTGCGGCGGACGGGTTCGTCGGGCCCGCGGCCCACCGGAAAAAAGCAGCCGTCGGCCCGCAGTTCGCGGGCCCGGGTGTTGTCCGCGAGGTAGACCGGCACGATCTCCCGCAGGATGCGGCCCGCGAGGTCGGGCGCCAGCACCGGCACCATCACCTCCACGCGGCGGAAGAAGTTCCGCGGCATCCAGTCGGCGCTCGAGATGAACACCCGGGCATCCTCGTCGGGACCGAAGACGTAGATCCGGCTGTGCTCCAGGAACCGGTCGATGATGCTG
>JBJTPA010000161.1:0-6765 GCA_046074885.1 Planctomycetaceae bacterium | reverse complement strand
CCGGATACCGGCCGCCGTCGGAATCGACGACGCGAATGTCGCTCCCCTCGTGGGTCGTCATGGCGACGAGCCCCGGCGGCATGGGGCGCGGACAGGCGAGCGGAAACGTCGGCTCGCATTGCCCGGTGCCGATTCGTGACCTACAGTTGCCGGCGAGCCCTCCATGACCACATCCGACGCGAACGGTCCCGACGCCAGCCGCTCCCGGGCCGGCCACATCCCGTTCGAGACCCTCGGCCTCTCCGCCGAGTCGCTCCGTGCCGTCGCCCAACTCGGCTTCGAGGAAACCTCGCCGATCCAGGCTGCGGCGATCCCGCTATTAATGGCGGGGCACGACGTCGTCGGGCAGTCGGAGACCGGCTCGGGAAAGACCGCCGCCTTCTGCATCCCGGCGATTGAGTGCGTCGATCTGGCGGCACCGTGTCCGCAGGTGCTCGTCCTGGCCCCGACCCGGGAACTGGCCACGCAGATCACCGCCGAGGTCCGCAAGCTCGCCGCCTTCACGGAGGAGCTGCGGGCGGTGGCGATCTACGGGGGCGCGGACTACGAGCGGCAGTTCGCCGAGCTGAAGCGGGGCGCCCACGTGGTGGTGGGCACCCCGGGCCGGCTGACGGACCACCTGGCCCGCGGCACGCTCGACCTGTCGGCGGTGAGGATGCTGGTCCTCGACGAGGCGGACCGGATGCTCGACATGGGCTTCCGGGAGGATGTGGAGAAGGTGCTCGCCGCAGCGCCGGCCGGTCGGCAGACGGTCTTCTTCTCGGCCACGATCTCGGCCGCCGTGCAGGCGCTCGTGCGCACGCATTCCAACGAGCCGCGGACGGTGACCATCGCGAGGGCGGCCGTGGCCGGTCCCGCGCTGGTCGAGCAGGTCTGCTACGAGGTGCGGCATCACGAGAAGTTCGCCGCCCTGGCCCGGCTCATCGACTTCCACGACGTCCGCAGCGGGCTGATCTTCTGCAACACGCAGCGCATGGTGGAGGAGCTGGCCGACCGGCTGGCGGCCCGGGGCTGCTCGGCGGAGCGGCTCCACGGCGGCATGGCGCAGCCCCAGCGGACCCGCGTGATGGACGCCTTCAAGAAGGGGGCGTTCCGGTTCCTGGTCGCGACCGACGTCGCCGGGCGCGGCATCGACGTGAACGACCTCGAGCTGGTGGTGAACTACGACCTTCCCGCCGACGCGGAGGACTACGTCCATCGCATCGGCCGCACGGGGCGGGCGGGGCGTTCCGGGACGGCGCTGACGCTCGTCTCCGGGGGCGGCATCCACAAGCTCCGGGCCATCGAGCGGTTCACGAAGACGACCATCCGGCGCGGTCGGCTTCCCACGGCCGAGGCCGTCGCGACCCGCCGCGCCGACGCCCTCGTGGCGAGGCTGCGGGAGACGCTCGCCGACGGGCCGTTCCCGTCCGCGTCGCGGGTCGTGGAACGCCTCGTCGCTGACGGGTGCGCGCCGACCGACGTGGCGGCGGCGATCCTGCACCACTTCGCGCCGCCTCCTCCGCCCGGCGATGCGGGCAACGGCGTCGCCACGCCGCCCCGCGACCAGGGGCGCGGCCGTCCCCCACAGCGTCCTGCGCAGCCTCCTGGGCAGCCTCCTGGGCAGCCTCCTGCGCACCGGAGGCCGCAGCGACCCCCTCGCGGCCACGCGGGTGACGAGCGAGTCGGCCGCCGGATGATCGGCCCTGCGAAACGGAAAAAATCCCACGGGTAGCGATCCTCTCGATGCAGCCCGGGCCGTCCGGGAACCGATCAACCCGGTAGATGTGCGGCCCCATCCATCCGCCACGCATCCGTAGTCCGCCACGAGACGTCGTGGAGCACACTCCATGAGCGACGCCATCGATCCCGATGCGAACGCCTTGGCCGCGGAACTCGGCTCCTCTGATCCGCGGGTGCGCGGATCGGCCGCGGAACGCCTCGCGCGAATCGGCGAGGCCGCCGCGCCGGCTGCCGTCGCCCTCGTCGCCGCGTGCGGCGATCCGGATGACAACGTCCGCGAGCAGGCCGTGGCCGCGCTCGAGGACCTCGGGCCGCCGCCGGCCGGGGCGACGGGCCGGCTCGTCGAACTCGTCGAGCACCGTGACCCGCTCGTGGCCTACTGGGCGACGACGCTGCTTGGGAGGGCGGGGCAGGGTGCGGCGACTGCGGTGCCGGCGCTGATGCGGTGCCTCGAGTCCACGGCCGACCTGTCGGTGCGGCAGCGGGCGGCATGGGCCCTCGGGAAGATCGGTCCGGCCGCCGCGGCGGCCCAGGACGCCCTCGGCCGGGCCGCGAAGGATGCCGATCCGCGGCTGGCCCGTCTCGCGGCCGAGGCGATCGAGGCGATCCGCCGGTAAGTCCCGCCGCCCAAGTCTGCGGGATCCGCCGATCCCGGCGAACGAGCCGCCCCCCTCGCGGCCGAAAACAGGGAAGGGGCCCATCGACGAGGCCGCGGCGCGGGACACGGAGGGGTGGGTGCCGGCACAGTCTCGATCATCGCCGCCTCGCCTCGGCGCCGCCCGACGCCGCCTCGCCTTCGGCATCGCGATCGGTGTGCTCGCTGTCGCCTGCGGGCTCGACGCGTCGGCCCTGCGCGGCAGCCGCGCGCGGGCCGCCGACATCGTGCCGATCCACGACGCTGGCGGCCAGCCCGGGCGGATCGCCGGGGCGCCGCCGCTCGTGCCAATCCCCGCCATGCCGGCGGGCTCCCCGCCCGCGGCACCGCCGGCGGCCGCCGGAGCGCCGCCCCTGCGGCCGATCTCGCTGGCCCCGGTCCAGCATGCCCCGCTGCCGCATGCACCGACGGTTCGTCCCGCACCGACGCCGCCCGCGGCCGCGATCATCCCGCTGCCTCTCCCGACGGCGCCGCCGCCCGTGGTGGCGCCACTCGGCCCGCCCCCCGCACCGCACGCTCCGCTCCCGCCTCCCGCGGCGCCCGTCGCCGTTCATCCGTCCGTGCCGCCGGCGTCGCGGCCGCAGGCGATGCAGCCGCAGCCAGCGCCGCCATCGCCTCCGGTCGCACCGCCGCCCCCGGTGGCAGCCGCGGCCCCACCGCCGCCGGCATCGGGCAAGCCGGCCGACGCCCTCCTCATCGCGAGCTTCAATATCCAGGTGTTCGGCGAGTCGAAGCTCGCGAAGCCACAGGTGGTGGACGTGCTCACCAAGGTCGTGCGGCGGTTCGACATCGTCGCCGTGCAGGAGGTGCGGGCGAAGTCCGACAGCATCGTGCCGAGCTTCGTCGCCGCGATCAATGCCGACGGCAGCCGATACGACTTCATCATCGGGCCCCGGCTCGGCCGCACCGCGAGCAAGGAGCAGTACACGTTCATCTACGACACCACCCGCGTCGAGTTCGACCCGTCGTCGGTGGCGACGCTTCCGAACCCGGGCGACAAGTTCCACCGGCCGCCGCTGCGGGCCCGCTTCCGCGTGCGGACGAACCCACCCGAGGCGGGCTTCAGCTTCTGGCTCGTGGACATCCACACCGATCCCGACGAAGTGCCGCAGGAGGTGGACGCGCTGGCCGACGCGTTCGTGTCGATGCGGTCGCTGACGCCCGCCGAGGACGACGTGATCGTGCTCGGCGACCTCAATGCCGGCCCGCCGCAGTTCGGCCGGATCAGGCAGATCCCCGGCATCGCCTGGGCCGTGTCGGGGGTCACGACCAACACGCGGCGCTCGAAGACCTACGACAACCTGATCTTCGACCGCACGGTCACCGGGGAATACACCGGCCGCTGGGGCGTGCTCGACCTGCAGGACACGTTCGGCCTGTCGCTGGACAAGGCGCTCGAGGTCTCGGACCACAACCCCGTCTGGGCCGCGTTCAGCCCCTGGGAGTCGCAGCGGGTGGCCGGCCGCTGACGCCTCGTAGTCCAGTCGCCTCGCGACTGGATTCCGGCCGGCGGGTCGCGACGGAAGAATCCGGTTGCGAGGCAACCGTGCTACGGGATCTGGTGGCTCGCACATCAGGATCACGTTCTCGTAGTCCAGTCGCCTCGCGACTGGATTCCGGCCGGCGGGTCGCGACAGGAGAATCCGGTTGCGAGGCAACCGGGCTACGGGTTCCGGTGGATACCCCATCAGGATCACGTGCTTGCGTAGTCCAGTCGCCTCGCGACTGGATTCTGGCGAGCGAGATCGACAGGAGAATCCGGTTGCGAGGCAACCGGGCTGCGGGTTGGCGTGCGACCAGTGCCGAAGTGCCGCCGGCCCGGTCGTGCCGTATCCTGTCCCGTGACATGGCACGGATCGCGATCAGCCTGTGCGGCGAGGGGCGTGGACACGCCAGCCGGATCGCCACCCTCCTGGAGCGGATGCCGCCCGGGCACGAGGTCCGCATCTACGCGGCGGCCGAGGGCTTCGAGTTTCTCGCGCGGCGCTTTCCCGCCGGAGGCGCGGTGCGGGTCACGGAGATCCCGGGTATCGTCTTCCAGTACACCGCGGGCCGGCTCGACAACCTGCGGTCGATCGCCGCGGGTTTCCGCTTCCAGTCGCGGCAACTCGGTCCGCTCGTCGACCGGTTGCAGGCGGACCTGCTGGAGTTTGGCGCGGACCTGGCCGTGACCGACTTCGAGCCCGGCCTGCCCCGGGCCGCCGCGCGGCTGGGCATTCCGCTCGTGAGCATCGACCACCAGCACTTCCTGCGGGCCTACGACCTTCGATCGCTGCCACGGACGCTGCAGTGGCGCGCCTGGTTCATCGGCCTCGCCGTCTGGCTCTATGACGTGCGGGCCACCGACACGGTGATCTCCGCGTTCTTCCGCCCGCCGCTCAGGGCCGGCTGGGAGCGGGTCGTCCAGGTCGGCCCGCTGCTGCGGCCCGAGATTCTCGCCGCCACGCCGACGCGCGGCGACCACCTCGTGAGCTACCTGAGGCGGCACACGCCGAGTTCGGCGATCGAGGCGCTCGCGGGCTGCGGCATGCCGGTGAGGATCTACGGTCTCGGGGCCAGGGATCCCGTGGGCGGCGCCTCGTTCCACGACATCGACGAGCGGCGGTTCGTCGCGGATCTCGCCGGCTGCCGGGCGGTGGTGTCGGCCGCGGGCAACCAGCTCATCGGCGAGGCACTGCACCTCGGCAAGCCGATGCTGCTCCTGCCGGAGCGGGCCCACGTCGAGCAGTCGATCAACAGCCACTTCCTCGTCGCGATGGGGGCCGGCGAGTTCTGCCATCCGGAGCGCGTGTCGGCAGCGCGGATCCGGGAGTTCGTCGCGAGGCTGGACCGATATTCCACCGCGGCCGACGCGCACCGCGGCCGGATGGACGGCACTCCCGCCGTGCTCGACGTCATCGCCTCACGCCTCGCCGCCGCCCGCTGACGGGCGGCCGGTTCAGCGCACGGCGCGATTGCGGCCCAGGGCGGCCCGCTCCTGCCAGCGGAGCACGAGGATCGTGACGACGGTCGCCACCGTGATCTGCGTGGCGAGCGCGGCGATCGGGATCCAGATGGCGGGGTCGTATGCGCCGAGGTTCTGCCAGTGCACGGGCACCCCGTTCCCCTCGCTGCGGCAGCCGCGGTGCGCCCAGTAGAGCGGCGAGAAGAGTTTCGCAAGCACGGCGAGCACGCCGCCGCGGATCGGCAGGATCGTGGCCCCGAGCAGGATCTGGGGCGTGATCAGGAGCGGCACCACGAGCACGCCCTTGTCGGTCGAGCGGACGCAGGCCGAGACGACCAGGCCGATCGCCGCGCAGGCCACGGCGGCGAGCCAGTTGCAGGTGGCGGAAACGACGGCGCTGCGTCGGTAGATCTCCGCGGGGCTCTCGCCGCCGATCGCCTCGCGGACCAGGAATCCCAGTTCGACCGCGCTCCTGAAGATCGCGACCTGCACCGCGAGCACGACGGCCAGCGCCGCGACCTTCGCGATCACGTAGGCGGCGAACCGCAGGCCGTGCCGCCGCTCGAGGTCGAGCATCGGCCGCTCCTTGACGATCTCCCGGAAGCCGGTCACGAACCCGAGGATGACCATGCAGATGCTCATCAGCGAGAGCCACTTGAACGTGCCGCCCGGGTCGATGATCTCGCGATCCGGCGCGACGCGGAGCGTGTCGGTGAGGGCATGGCGAATCAGCCGCTCGGTGGATGGCTCGCGCAGGTGCGCAAGCAGTTTCGGCTGGCTGTCGAGGAACACGCGGATCTGGCCGGGGATGCTCGCATCCTGCTCGGAGACGGAGTCGGTGGCGATCGCCTTCGACACCTCGCCCCACACGTCCGCCAGCACCTCCTTCTCGCCGGGGTCGAGGAATCGCGTCGTCATGAGCGGATTCCTGAACCGCATGTCGGCGAAGCCCGCCAGCACGGCCCCCGCGAGCGCGAGCGGCAGGAGCAGGGACATCGCGATGCCCACGCGGTCGCGGACGACCGTCTCGAGTTCGCGGCAGAAAAACGTGGTGAACTGCCGGAAGAAGCCGGGGATCGAGACCGCCGCGAGGGCGGCCACCCGGTCCGCGGCGTCGGCGCGGGGCGGCTCGTCGGCCTGCCGGGCCCTCGCCACGACGCGGTCTTCGGCGAGCCGCTCCCGCCAGCGGGCTGACCAGAATCCGCGTGGCTTGTCCTCGATGGCGACGTAGACGTCGGCCAGGCGATGCACCCCGAAGTGGCCGAGTGCCTCCACGCGCGAGCCGAACCACACCACCTCGCCATGGCCCAGGATCAGGAGCTTGCCGGCCTGGTCCACGTTGTCGAGGTGGTGCGTGACCGCGATCACGGTCGTGCCGGCGCGGGCGCGGGCGGCGAGCAGCGTCATGATGCGGGCTTCGGTGGCCGGATCGAGGCTGGAGGTC
>JBJTPA010000160.1:0-2749 GCA_046074885.1 Planctomycetaceae bacterium | reverse complement strand
CTCAAGAGCATGGTGCTCGAGGATCTCGGGGGCGGCACGGTCTCGACCGTCAGCTACGCCTCCCGCGACCCGATCACGAAGACGCTCGGCACGTTCGCCGTGAACCTCACCGACAACCCGTCGCTCGGCCAGATCCTCGGCCGGCTGCGTGGCGAGAAGATCGAGGCCGACGCCGCCACGCCGGCGAGCGGCACGATCGTGGGCGTGGAGAAGCGGACGGTGCCGGCCGGCGAGAACAAGACGGTCGAGAAGGAGTTCGTCACGATCCTCACGAAGGACGGCCTGCGGACGATTCCGCTCGAGACGGTCACGCGGCTCAAGCTTCTCGACGAGCGGCTCCAGGGGGAGCTCGAGAAGGCCCTCGCCGTGCTGGCGCTCGGCACCGACAACGAGCGGAAGAGCGTGACGCTCGACTTCGCGGGCAAGGGCGCACGGCGGGTCCGGGTGGGCTACGTGCAGGAGTCGCCGGTCTGGAAGACGAGCTACCGGGTCGTCCTGGGCGCCGGCGACGGGAAGGAGAAGGACAAGGCGCTCCTGCAGGGCTGGGCGATCGTGGAGAACACGACCGACCAGGACTGGAAGGACGTGCGGATGTCGCTCGTGAGTGGCCGGCCGATCTCGTTCGTGATGGACCTCTACCAGCCGCTCTACGTGCCGCGGCCCGAGGTGCGGCAGGAACTCTACGCGTCGCTCCTGCCGCAGCAGTACGGCCAGGATCTCGCCGGCGCGGATCGCGAGTTCGCGGCGGCCGGCGGCCCTGCCGACGCCCGCAAGCAGATGGCACGGCGGGAGATGCGGGCGGCCGCCGCCCGGCCGGCTCCGGCCCCGACGGCCGACGCGTTGGTGATGGACGAGGGCGTGGCGGCGATGGCCGCGAACGCCGCCTCGATCCAGAGCGTGGCCCAGGGGGCGGCGCTCGGCGAACTGTTCCGCTACGAGATCGCGAAGCCCGTGACCATCGGCCGGCAGCGGTCGGCGATGCTGCCGATCGTGTCGGAGGCGGTCGAGGCCGAGAAGGTCTCGATCTACGACGAGCGGGTGCTCGCGAAGCATCCGCTCGCCGGGCTGCGGCTCGTGAACTCGACGAATCTCAACCTTATGCAGGGGCCGATCACGGTCTACGACGGCGGCGCCTACGCCGGTGACGCGCGGGTCGAGGACCTCGCCCGCGGCAGCGAGCGGCTCGTGAGCTACGCGGTGGATCTCGACGTCGAGGTGGCGCCGCGGATGGAGCCGCTCCCGGAGGAGATCCTGAGCGTGAAGCTCGTGAAGGGCACGCTCGTCGTGGCCCGGAAGCTCGCCCGGCGAAAGACCTTCGAGGTCAGGAACTCCGGGTCCGACGCGGTCAAACTCCTCGTCGAGCATCCCCGCGAGGGCGGCTGGCAGCTCCGCAAGCCCGAGAAGCCGGCCGAGACCACCCGCGACCGCTACCGGTTCGCGATCACCGCCGAGCCGGGCAAGCCGGCCACGCTCGAGGTGGCCGAGGAGCAGCAGACGCAACAGCACCTCGCGGTCGTGAACACCGACGACGCCACGATCCTGTTCTTCACGAATGCGAAGCAGACGAGCCCGGCCGTCAGGGAGGCGCTCGGGAAGGTGATCGAAGGGAAGCGGGCGATCGAGCGGCTCGTGCAGGAGCGGGCGAAGCGGGAGCAGGAGGTGCAGGTCGTGGGCCAGGAGCAGGAGCGGATCCGGCAGAACATGGCGCAGCTCGAGCGGACGAGCGACCTCTACACCCGCTACGTGCAGAAGTTCGCCGCGCAGGAGGATCGCGTGGAGGCGTTCCGCAAGGAGATCGCCGACCTGCAGGCGAAGGAGCAGGAGGCGCGGTGGGGGCTCGACGACTATCTTCAGAAGATCGAGTTGAACTGAATCGAGACGACGGGCGGGCCGGCCTGTGCCGGACCGCGACGTGGGGACACTCTCACGGGAACGCGGACATGAATCGCGGAATCGTGGTGGCGGCGGTCGTGGCCGGGATGATGGTCGGCGTCGCGGTCGCCGGAGCGGCCGAGCCGGTCGAGCAGGCGACGGCGGGCGTGGGCCGGCTGGCGTGGGATCTCGTCCGCGCGAGCGGCTCGGGCAACGCGATCGTGTCGCCGGTGAGCGTGTGGGAGGCGCTGGCCATGACCCACGCCGGGGCCCGCGGCGAGACGGCCGCCGAGATGGCGAAGGTGCTCGGCATGCCCGACGACCGCGGCACGGTCGCCGACCCGCGGTAGGCGTCACGCCTCGGCGGTTTGCGGCTCCGCGGCGGCGGCCGCGTGGCGCGACCGCACGGGGCTGGTCGATCCGAGGGTGAATCCCCAACTTTAAAACTGATGTCGCACTGGGGGGCAGGTCAGGTGGAAGGCGGCACAATCGCGGTCCGGATGGTGAATGCGGCCAAGGAGCGATCATGACGAACTGCAGACGACGCGTTTTCTCGGGGCTGCTGCTGTGGCTTGGCACGCAGGCGGCGTGCTACGCCGTGCCGGACGACTGGCGAAGGGGCCTGCCCGAACCGGTGCTGGAGAACCATCCGGGGTGGGTCGCTCTCTACTACGACACGTGGAGAATCGCGGACGCGAAAATCAGCAAAAACGCCGGCGAATTCATGTTCGATACGGCCTTCACGCAGGGCCGGATCTGGATGTGGGACACGGTCTGGATCTCCCATTTCGGCCTGTATGTGCAGGACGCCAACCCGCGGATCACCCATCCGATGCACGGCCACGATCTGTTCTACGGCGTGCAGCGTGACGACGGC
>JBJTPA010000159.1:0-3464 GCA_046074885.1 Planctomycetaceae bacterium | reverse complement strand
CCCGGCAACGCCTACTTCAATCCCGCAGGTCGAACAGCCGCTTCAGCGCGTCGAGCAGGCCGTGCGGCGGGCCCGCGTGGCTCTCGTTCCGCAGGCTCGCCAGCGGCGGGTGGAGGAGCTTGGCCGCGTAGCGTTCGAAGGCCTGGCGGATCTCGGCCCGCTCGCCCTCGCCGAGCTGCGGCAGACGCCGGAAGAGCCGGTCGAGCTCCGACTCGCCCGTCTCGGTCCAGCCGGCCTTCAGCTGCTCGATCACCGGCGCCGTCGAGCGATGGTGGAGGTCGCCCATGAACCGCCGCGCCTCCTCCTCCACGATCGCCTGCGCGGCGGGCAGTTCGCCGCGGCGGCGCTCGCGGTTGGCGTCGCAGGCCTTGGCGAGGTCGTCGATCGAGTAGAGCCACACGCCCGGCCGGCCGCCGATCCGCGGGTCGAAGTCGCGGGGCACGGCGAGGTCGAGCACCACGAGCGGCCGCCCCCGGCGGGCGGCCTCCGCCCGCGCGAACGTCTCGAGCGACACGACCGGCGCCGAGGCGCCCGTGGTGCTCACCACGAGGTCGGCGGCGGCGAGTTCCGCCGCGAGTTCGTCGAACCTCCCGGGCCGGGCCCCGAGCCGGGCGGCGAGTTCCACCGCGCGGCCCGCCGTGCGGTTCACGACCGTCACGTCGCGGGCCCCCGCCTCGCGGAGGTAGCGGAGCGTCTCGGCGGCCATCTTGCCGGCGCCGACCAGCAGCACCCGCTTGTCGTCGAACCGCTCGAACACGCCGGCGGCGAAGTCGGCCACGGCCACGCTGGGGATCGACACCCGCTCGCGGCCGAGCGCCGTCTCGGTGGCCACCCGCTTCGCCGTCCGCAGCGCCGCCTGGAACATCTCGCCCGTGAGCGGACCGGCGGTGCGGCTCTCCTGCGCGAGTGCCCAGGCCTGCTTCACCTGGGCGAGGATCTGCGGCTCGCCGAGCACCATGCTGTCGAGGCCCGAGGCCACGGCGAAGAGGTGGCGGACCACGGCGTCGTCGCGGCGGCTGGCGAGCACCGGCGCAAGCAGGCCGGCGTCGAGGCCGCGGCACTCGGCGAGCAACGCCAGGATCTCGTCCTCCGCCGGCGCGGGATCGCGGTCGCCGGCCGCGTAGAACTCGACGCGGTTGCAGGTGGAGAGCAGCACGCCCTCGCGGCCCGGAAATCGGGCGCGGAACCGGGCGAGCGCCTCGGCCGCCTGCTCGGCCGAGAAGGCGAGCCGCTCGCGGAGATCGAGGGGCACCGTGCGGTGCGTGCCGCCCACGAGGGCCAGCGTCATGATGCGGCCTCGCCCGTCGCCGCCGGCTGCGGCGCGTGGGGCACGCCGTGCTGCGACGGCCCCAGCAGCCCCCACAGGATCGAGGCCGCGAGCACGCCGAGGCTCGCGACCGCCAGCCATGCGGTGACCCGGTCGCCGCCGGGCCGGCGGCGGGCGGCGTGCGCCAGCGCATCGACCGCGATCAGCCAGGCCACCACCGCCCCCATCCGCAGCACCACGGGGTCGGTCCAGGGAACCGTCTCGAGCAGGCCGTGCCGGCGGTTGACCGCGTTGAGCACGATGCCCGATGCGAAGCCGGCCGCCGCCGTCCAGGCCGCCACGGCGAGCGTGCGGTGGGCGAGGTGTGCAAGCCGCTCGAGGCTCGGCATGCGGAAGCCGCGGGGTGGCGCCTCCTTCCGCGCGAGCCTCCCGGCCTGGATGAGCCACATCAGCCCCGTCACCGCGCCGACGGCCACGCTCACGCTCGCCGCGAGGTTGAAGCTGCCGTGGATGCTGCCCCACACGCGGCTGGCCGGGCTCTGCAGGAACGGCTCGCGGCTGGCAAACGTCGCCGCCCCCACGAGCGCGAGGACGACGGGGAGGATGAACAGGCCCACGGGCGTCCGCGGGTTCGCGAGCGTCAGCCACAGCGAGCCGGCCGCGAGCAGCCACGCGGCCAGCAGGTACCAGTCGAAGGGACTCGAGAGCGGCAGGCCAGACTCGCCGACGCCCCGCCACACGAGGAACAGCGTGTGGGCCACGAAGCCCGCTACCGCGAAGCCGAGCATCACGACGCCGCGGAGGCCCGAACGGAACACGGGCCGCGACGCCTCGCAGGCCAGGGCCACCGCGTAGCTGGCCGCAAAGCAGACGATCGAGATGCGGGAGACGAATTCGACCATGCGTGTTCCGGCGCGGGGTGCCGTGCGCGTCCATCCATTGTAGTTGCCGCCGGCCGTCCGCCATGCGTGCCCGCGGCGTATACTCCCTGCCGATGCCACGCCCCTCCCCGCACGATCCGGCCGCCGGCTCCCCGCCCGCGCCGGCGGCCCCGGCGTTGCCGCCCGATCCCCGGAGCCGCGCGCTCCTCATGCGGGCCTGCCGCCGGGAGCCCGTGGAGCGGACGCCCGTGTGGCTCATGCGGCAGGCGGGCCGCTACCTGCCGGAGTACCGCGCCGTCCGCGAACGGGTCTCGTTCATGGACCTGTGCACGTCGCCCCGGCTGGCCTCCGAGGTGATGATCGCCACGGTCCAGCGGCTCGGCGTGGACGCGGCGATCATCTTCAGCGACCTCCTGCCGATCCTCCAGCCGATGGGGATGGACCTCGAGTTCACCTCCGGCGAGGGCCCGGTGATCCACAATCCCGTCCGCGAGGCGGCCGACGTGGCCCGGGTCCGCGAGCTCGCCGACGTGGACCGCGTGGGCTACGTGATGGACGTCGTCGCGGCCACGCGGTCGGGCCTCGACGACGCGATCCCCGTGATCGGCTTCGCGGGGGCGCCGTTCACGCTCGCCGGCTACTGCATCGAGGGGGGCACGAGCAAGTCGTGGCAGGCGACGAAGATGTTCATGCTCCGCCACGAGTCGGCCTGGCACGATCTGCTGGCGCGGCTGGCCCGCGCCGTGAGCCGCTACCTCGTGGCCCAACTCGACGCGGGCGCCCAGCTCGTGCAGCTCTTCGACAGCTGGGTGGGCTGCCTCGGCCCCGACGACTACCGCCGCTACGTGCTGCCCCACTCCCGCGCGGCGATCACCGCGGCGGCGGAGCGGGCGCCGGTGATCCACTTCGCCACGGGGAATCCCGCGCTCCTGCCGCTGCTCACGGAGGCGGGCGGCAGCGTGATCGGCGTCGATTGGCGGATCGGCCTCGACGAGGCCTGGCGGATGGTGGGCCACGACCGCGCGATCCAGGGCAACCTCGACCCCGTCGTGCTGCTCGCCGACCGCGACACGGTCCGCCGCCGCGTCGGCGACGTGCTCGCCCAGGCCGGCGGCCGGCCTGGGCACATCTTCAACCTCGGCCACGGCATCCTCCCGCAGACGCCGGTCGAGAACGTGCTCGAGCTCGTCGCCGCCGTGAAGGGCGCGTGAGCAAGGGGCGAAACGCCGGCCGCTTCACGCGAAACCTCGCCATCCCGGCTCCGTTCGCTCGGCCCGGCCCTCCGGGCCTGGCGCAGATGGCCTGGCGCATGTCGG
>JBJTPA010000158.1:0-3866 GCA_046074885.1 Planctomycetaceae bacterium | reverse complement strand
ACGTTCGACGCGATCACGAAGTCGGAGGTGCAGCGGGCCTTCCAGTCGCCGCGGGCCATCAACATGCCGCGGGTCGAGGCCCAGCAGGCCCGGCGGATCGTGGACCGGATCGTGGGCTACCGCGTGTCGCCGATCCTCTGGAAGAAGGTGGCCGGCGGGCTCTCCGCGGGCCGCGTGCAGAGCGTCGCCACCCGGATCGTGGTCCAGCGGGAGCGGGAGATCCGCGAGTTCACGCCCTCGGAGTCCTGGGACGTGTCGGCCTGCATGGCCTTCGACGTCGATCGTTCCGCGGCGCTGCACGGCGAATGGACGGCATTCATGGCCCGCCGCGACGAGCGGAACCGGCCGCCGCTCGTCCGCGACCGGATGGCCTGGCTCGCGGACCACAAGGCGCTGTCGTGCGACCTCGTCGAGCTCGGCGGGAGGCCGTTCGCCGTCGAGGCCGAGAACACCTCGGACGCGGACCTCGCCGGCGCCGCGCGGGCCGCAGCCGAAGCGGCAGGCCTCGTCGACGTCGAGGTCGTGCGGGGGACCGACGACGCCGCGAAGGGCCGCGGCAGGAACGTCGTGCGGATCTCGGGCCGGCCCGATCCGGCCGCGCGGTACACCGTGGAGTCGATCGACGTCACGCGGACGAGGTCGCGCCCCTTCCCCCCGTTCATCACGAGCACCCTCCAGCAGGCCGCGTCGAGCCGGCTCGGCATGAGCACCGACCGCACGATGCGGGTCGCCCAGCAGCTCTACGAGGGCATCGACCTGCCCGACGAGGGCCGCGTCGGCCTCATCACCTACATGCGAACCGACTCGACGAACCTCTCCCGCGAGGCCATCGACATGGCCCGCCGCTACCTGCAGGACCGCCACGGCCCGGCCTACGTGCCGGAGAAGCCCCGGTTCTACGCGAGTTCCAACCAGGCCGCGCAGGAGGCCCACGAGGCGATCCGGCCCACCGACGCGTCCCGCGAGCCCGACCGCATCGCATCGGCCCTCACCGAGGAGCAGTACAAGCTCTACCGGCTGATCTGGCAGTGCTTCGTGGCCTGCCAGGCGACCGACGCCGAGTGGGACTCGACCGCCGTCCGCATGCGGCGGAGCGACCGCGACACCGGCGCCGTCTTCAAGGCCAACGGCCGGGTCCTCAAGTTCGACGGCTTCTACCGCATCTCGGGTGCGCCCCGCGACGACGGCGACCAGGTGCTGCCCGAGTTCGCGAAGGGGGCCGTGCTCGCCCCGTTCGACATCGAGCCGCGGCAGAAGTTCCAGGCGCCGCCGCCGCGCTACACCGAGGCCACGCTCGTCAAGAAGATGGAGGAGGAGGGCATCGGCCGCCCCTCCACCTACGCGAGCATCGTCAACGTCATCGAGAACCGCGGCTACGTGAACCAGCAGGACCGCCGCTTCCACGCCACGGCCCTGGGCGAGGCGGTGACCGGCTTTCTGGAGCGGGGCTTCCGCGACCAGTTCATCGAGATCGGCTACACGCGGGAGATCGAGCGGGAGCTCGACCAGGTGGCCGAGGGCACGAAGAAGTGGACCGACATGCTCCACGAGTTCCACGCCGAGCTCGAGCCCAAGCTCGGCTCGGCACTCCAGGAACCGCACGAGAAGGCCAAGTCCGAGCCGTCGCCCTACGCCTGTCCGCAGTGCGGCCGGCGGCTCGAGTTCCGGCTCGGCACCAAGGGCGAGTTCCTCTCCTGCTCGGGCTACAACGAGAAGATCATCGTCGAGCCCGAGCCGCCTCCCGCCGCCGCCGAGACGAAAGGGACCAGGAAGGGTTCGAAGAAGAAGGCGAAGAAGGCCGCGAAGAAGCCGAAGGAGGTGCCGGCCTGCTCGTTCGCCATGCCGTGCGACCGCCAACGGCGGCCGCTCCTGCCCGAGCAGATCGACCTGCTCTCGCCCGCCGGCGTGCCGATGGTGAAGCGCACCGGCCGGTTCGGCGACTTCCTCGTCGAGGACAAGCCGCGGCCGCCGAAGCCGCGCAAGGGGAAGGCCGCGGAGGGCGTGCCCGTCGAGCCGCCGCCCTTCATCCTCAACCTCGACCGGAAGGGGGCGATCAAGTTCCCTGCGCCGCCGCCGCTGGTCACCGACATCGCCTGCCCCAAGTGCGGCGACGTGATGAACCTCCGCGACGGCAAGCGAGGCCCGTGGCTGGGCTGCCGCGCGTTCCCGAAGTGCCGCGGCCGCGAGGCCTTCACGAAACTGCCCGAGCCGCGGCAGAAGGAGCTCGAGAGGGCGCTCGCCGAGCACATGCGCGGCCAGACGAAGCTCTCGCTCACCCGCCGCGACGGCACGACGCCGGTGCCCGAGGGCACGCCGCTGGCCGCGCTGCAGATGGAGGGGGGCATCGCCCACCTCCAGCCGTTCACCGGCTGACCGGCATTCCCCGCCCCACGCACAGGCCATCGCGATGCGCTCCCTCGTCGTCTCCACGGCCCTCAGGCCGGGCAACAAGACCGCCACCGCGGCCCGGTTCGTGCAGGCGCGGCTGGAAGCGGCCGGGGTCTCCGTGGACCTGGTCGATCTCGCCGTCGAGCCCCTGCCGCTGTGCGACGGCGCCGCGTGCTATCAGGACGAACGGGTCACGGCGATGACGGCGCGGGTGGCCGCCGCGGATCTGCTCGTCGTCTGCTTCCCCGTCTACAACTACCAGCCCAACGCGGCGGCCAAGAACTTCGTCGAGCTGACCAACCAGGCCTGGAAGGACAAGGTCGTCACCTTCGTGGCCAACGCGGGGGGCGACCGGTCCTTCCTCGCACCGCTGCCACTGGCGAACTCGCTGATGGTCGATCACCGTTGCGTCATCGTGCCGCAGTTCCTCTACCTGCCGCCGGCGGCGTTCGATGCGACCGGGGCGGTGGCCCTCGACGCCCTGACGGGCGAACTCTTCGAGCAGCAGGTCGCCGCGGCCCTGCACCTCGCCCGGAGCTGGAGGCAGCGGCCGGCCGCCCCGCCCGCGTGATCGCTGCCCCAAGCCGGCCGGGTCCCCGATGCCCCGACGCCTGTTCGTCGCGACCGATCTGCCGAAGCCGGTGGGCTGGCGGCTCGCGCGGCTGATCACGGAGCCGCCGCGCGGGGCGCGGCCGGTGAACCCCGGGCAGATGCACCTCACGCTCCACTTCCTCGGCGACGTGGCCGACGCGCCCCACGCCGCCCTGCCCGACGCGCTCGCGGGCGTGGCATTCGAGCCGTTCGCGCTCGAACTCAGCGGCGCCGGTGTCTTTCCGCCCCGCGGCCGGCCAAACGTGCTCTGGGCGGGGGTCGCCGACTCCGCCCAACTCGCCGCGCTGCACGCGGCCATCGGTTCCGCGCTCGTATCCTGCGGCCTGGAGATCGAGCGGCAGCCCTACGTGCCCCACGTCACGCTCGCGAGACTGACGCCCGCGGTGCCGCGGGCCTGGACGAGCCGGTTCCTCGCCGACACCTCCGGGTTCGTCAGCGACGCGATCCCGGTCGATCGCTTCCTCCTCTACGACAGCCGCAAGCGCGATGGAACCACAGAGCATGCGGTCGAGGCGTCGTTCCCGGCTCGCCCCGATCGACCATGATACGGCTCCCTCGCGATGCTCACGCAGCGGGAAGCTTGTCGTTTGAAGCAGCTCACCGCGCCCAACCCTGCTTCGGGGATGCCCGTGCCCGTCTCGCTGGACGTTCGCCTCGGCCCTCCAGGCCTCAGCTCTCTGCATGTCCGCTTCGCTTCGCCATCCTGGCTGCGCTCGCTCCCATAGCCCGCTCGAGGGCACGGGCAGCCCCTCGCGTTGTGTGCAGGCTGTAAAGCATGGCGGTCGGCGTCGGGGGTCGACAAAGAAATGCGGGCGGTCGTTTGATGGCGGAGCACAAGATCACGCACGGGTGGCCGTGGTGCGTCA
>JBJTPA010000157.1:0-3149 GCA_046074885.1 Planctomycetaceae bacterium | reverse complement strand
GTCCAGCGGAAGGGCCTGCCCGTGCTCGTGGGCACGGTCTCGATCGAGAAGAGCGAGCGGCTCTCGGCGCTGCTCGAGAAGCGGGGCATCGACCACCAGGTCCTCAACGCCAAGCACCACAAGCGCGAGGCCGAGATCATCGCCCAGGCCGGCCGGCTCGGGGCCGTCACCATCGCCACGAACATGGCCGGTCGCGGCACCGACATCATCCTCGGCGGCAACGCCGACACGCTCGCCTGGGCGAAGCTCCAGGACACCTACCCCACGCGGCTCGACGTGCCCCGCGACGAGTGGGACGCGCTCGTCCGCGAGATCACCACCCGCGAGAACATGAAGGCCGAGGGGGAGACGGTCCGCTCGATGGGCGGCCTGCAGATCATCGGCACGGAGCGGCACGAGGCCCGCCGCATCGACCTCCAGCTCCGCGGCCGCTGCGGACGGCAGGGGGATCCCGGCTCGAGCCGGTTCTTCCTCTCGCTCGAGGACGACCTGATGCGGATCTTCGCCGGCGAGTGGGTGAAGAGCGTGCTCACCCGCCTCGGGATGCAGGAGGGCGAGGCCATCGAGAGCCGGATGGTGACCCGCCGCGTCGAGGGGGCGCAGAAGAAGGTCGAGGAGCGGAATTTCGAGGTCCGCAAGAACCTGCTCGAGTACGACGAGGTGATGGACGAGCAGCGGAAGAGGGTCTACGGCTTCCGCCAGCGGATCCTCGACGGCGAGCCCTGCCGCGACGTGATCCTCGACATGGTCGATCGCGAGGTCGACCGCAACGTGGGCACGTTCCTCGACCGTGACTACGGCGCCCAGTCGTTCGCGGCCTGGGCCTCGGGCCAGCTCGCCTGCGAACTCGACGCCGTCGATTACCGCAACATGTCGGCCGAGGAGGCCGCGCGGCTCGCGACCGACGAGGCGGTGCGGCAGTCGGAGGGACAGATTTTCGAGGCGGTCGAGGAGAACCTCCCGGCCGGCGAGGACGAGGACGAGTGGAATTGGAGCGCGCTGGCCTCGTTCGCCAACGTCCGCTGGAAGCTCTCGGCGAGCGACCGGGACCTCAAGCGGGCGGGCCGCGACGGCGTGGCCGAGCTCCTCCAGGAGAGGGCCGCCGAGGCGATCCACCGCATCGACCTCTCCGAGGGCGCGCGGTTCCTGGCCCCCGACTTCGGCCTGCGGAGCGCCTGTGGATGGACCGAGTGGCGGTTCGGCGCGGCCCTCGACGCGGCCGACCTCGCGGCGTTCGAGAAGGCCGGCGGCGACGCGGCCGCGTTCTGCGGGATCGTGAAGCGGAAGGCCCGCGAGGTCTACGCCCGTCGCGAGATCGAGTATCCGGTGCTCGTGGGCCTGGCCCACTTCACGGAGCGGCGGCCCGACGGCTCGCGGGGCCTCGACCGCGAGGGGCTCGTCGCCTGGGCCCGCGAGCGGTTCGACCCGTCGCTCGACGAGACCGCGCTCGCCTCGAACGACCTCGAGGAACTCAAGGCCGTGCTCGTGGGGGCCAGCCGCCGCCGGCACGATGCGGGCGGTGACCCGCCCCGCGACGAGATGGCGCGGATGGAGCGGGCGGTGCTCCTCCAGATTCTCGACAACGCCTGGAAGGACCACCTCCTCGCGATGGACCACCTGCGGAGCAGCGTCGGCCTCCGCGGCTACGCCCAGGTGGACCCGAAGGTGGAGTACAAGCGCGAGGGGATGCGGACGTTCGACCTCATGTGGAAGGGGATCGACGAGCGGGTCGTGGACATCGTCTACCGCATCGAGCAGGTGGAGGACGAAGCCCTGCGGAGCACGTGGCGGGAAACGGCGGCGATCCACGCCGACGCGGGCAACGCCGCGGCCGCGCTGGCCATGCCCGCGGGCCCGGAGGCCGGCGACGGCCAGTCCGGCGGCGGCGAGCCCGCGCGCGTCGATCCGATCCGCAACACGGGCCAGAAGGTGGGCCGCAACGATCCCTGCCCGTGCGGCAGCGGGAAGAAGTTCAAGAACTGCTGCGGCCGTTCGAGCAGCGTCGCCGCCGGCTGACGCCGCCCCGATGCCCCGGCGCCGGTGCGGTGACTACGGCAGGTTTTCGAGGTCGAGCAGATCCTTCGGCCGCCCGGCGGCCTGCTTCATGCGCCGCAGCCACTCGAGGGACACGAACCGCACGTCGTGAACCTCGATTGCCGAGGCCAGCACGTCCGCCACCTGCACGCCGGGAAGGCCCGGCACGTAGTCGAAGAGATCCAGAAATCCGGCTGTCGTGCACAGCATCATCAGGTTCTGCGAGCGGACGAATGCCGCGGTCACCGGATGCGTTCGTTCGATCCGGGTGGCGGGATCGATCTCGGAGCCGATGTAGCGGGCATCGAGTTCCTCGAGCGCGCGAAGAAGGCCCACCTCGGCCTCCCGCGACCGCGCCCAGATGATGTCGGTGTCCTCGGTCGCACGGACGTAACCGTGGACGTTCACGGCATGACCGCCGACCACCACGAACGACACGCCGTGGCGGGCCAGCACCTCGAAGATCCGGAAGTCAGGTGCCATGAGACGCCCCGCCGCCCGCCGGCCGCACCGCCCGGCTGTGGTGGTTGCGGCGGAGGAATCGCGCCATGCCGTCCGGGTTCGCCTCGAGCAGGGCCCATGATCGCGCGATGAGGTCACGCATCGCGGCCAGCCGCTCGCCCGGCGTCATGGCCGCCGCCCTCGCCCGCGCGTGACGGTCACGCGCCGCGAGTTCCGCAGAGGACGTGGGTTCCTGGTCCGCCGGCATGGCGTCGATTGTAACAGGCCAGGAAGGCTATCCTGTCCGTCCGGCCGTGGAGACCGGGCTTGCTGCTGAACGTCGTCTATCTCGTCGCCGCGATCCTCGCCCTGCCCTGGGTGGCGTGGCGGAGGCTCTCCGGGGGGCGGCCCGTCGCGGCACCGTGGACGCGGTTCACCGGCGGGATCGTGCCGCCGCCTTCCGCGGCCGGCAGGCCGCGGCTCTGGCTCCACGGCGTGAGCGTGGGCGAGGTGCAACTGCTCGCGTCGCTCGCGGCGGAGCTGCGAAGCCAGGCCGAGGCTGCAGGCAGGCGTATCGACTGCGTGATCTCGAGTTCCACGACGACCGGCCTCGAGGTGGCGGCGAAGCGGTTCGGAGTCGACCGCGTCTTCCCCTGCCCGCTCGACTTCACCTG
>JBJTPA010000156.1:0-6306 GCA_046074885.1 Planctomycetaceae bacterium | reverse complement strand
TGTAGAGCTTCTTCTTCTCGACCGTGAACTCGAAGTCCTGCACGTCCCCGAACTTCTTCTCCAGCCGCTCGCGGACCTTCTCCAGCTGCTTGTACGTGGCCGCGAACATCGGTTCGTTGGCCATGTCCACCACGGGCTTGGGCGTGCGCCCGCCGGCCACCACGTCCTCGCCCTGGGCGTTGACGAGGTACTCGCCGTAGAAGACGTCCTCTCCGGTGGCGGGGTCGCGGGTGACGGCCACGCCGGTGGCACAGTCGTCACCCATGTTGCCGAACACCATGCTCTGCACGTTGACGGCCGTGCCCCACTCGTCGGGGATCTTGTACTTGCGGCGGTAGAGGATCGCCCGCTCGTTCATCCAGCTGCCGAACACGGCGCCCACCGCGCCCATGAGCTGCGTGAACGGGTCCTGCGGGAAGTTTTTCCCGGTCCGCTCCTTGATCAGGTGCATGTACCGCTTGATGAGTTCGCGGAGGTGCACGTCGGTGAGGTCCGTGTCGTTGTGGACGCCGACCTCGTGCTTGAGCCCCTCCATCACCTCCTCGAAGGGCTCGTGCTCGTTCTCGTGCCGCTTCTGCACACCCATGACGACGTCGCCGTACATCTGGATGAAGCGACGGTAGGAGTCGTAGGCGAAGCGGGGATTGCCGGTAGCCTCGGCGAGACCCTTCACGGTCTCGTCGTTGAGGCCGAGGTTCAAGATCGTGTCCATCATGCCCGGCATGCTGTCACGGGCGCCCGAGCGGACGCTCACGAGCAGGGCGTTCTTCATGTCGCCGAACTTCTTGCCCGTCTCCTTCTCGAGGAGCTTCACGTAGGACCGAACGTCGTCCTCGAGGCCGGCGGGGAACTTCTTCCTGTTCTTGTAGTAGTCGATGCAGACCTGGGTCGTGATGGTGAAGCCGGGGGGCACGGGCAGCCCGATCTTCGTCATCTGGGCGAGGTTCGCCCCCTTGCCGCCGAGGAGGGCCTTCATCGTGCCGTCGCCGTCGCACTTCTTGGCCCCGAAGTAGTAGATCATCCGGCCGGCCTTGCCCCCGCCCGACGACTTCGTGGCGGACTTCTTGGCGGACTTCTTCCGGAGGGACGTGGCCATGGGCGGGACGATGCCTTTCGTGGGGGGACGGGACGCAACCGGCGTTTTTGCCGGAAAACCGCCAAACTTTACGTGCGCTTCCGGGCACCGTCAAACCCCGGCGGGAGGCAGGTCTGGGCGCGATTTTCCCCCGCTCGCGGCTTCCCCCGCCCTCTCGCCGGACGTTCGCCTCGGCCTTCCGGGCCTCGGCTCTCTGCATGTCCGCTGTGCTTCGCCGGGCACCGATCCGCCGCAGGCGGATCGGTCTGGCTGCGCTTGCTCCCATAGCCCGCTCGTGGGCATGGGCAGCCCCTCGCCGCCAACTCCGGCGTCAGTCGTGCACGCCGAACCAGCGGGCCATGATCCGGTCGAGCGTACCGTCCTCCCGCATCCGGAGGATCGCGGCGTTGAGGGACTCGCGCATCGGGCTGCCGGTGGGCAGGCCCAGCGCGTAGTCCTTGGGCTCGAACATCGGCCCCACCAGCGCCAGGCCGCCGTGGGCGGGCTGCGACAGGAGGGTCATGAGTTGCTGGTTCTCCGAGACCACGGCCTCGACCTCCCCAGCCTGGAGCGCGGTGAGCGCGTCGTCCATCCTCGCATACTCCCGCGGCAGCGCGCCGCGGGCACGCAGCGAATCCACGACGACGCTCTGCTCCTGGCAGCCGACGACGCGGCCAGGGAGGTCGCGGGGGCCGCGGATCGAGCCCGTCACCCGTTCGGCCGTCATGGTCGCCGTGATCACGCCGGTGAACGCGGCCACGAGCACGATGCCCCCGATCATCCACGCCAGGGCGAGGATCCGTCCCAGGACGCTGTCGACGTGCTTGTCGTCGCATCCGCCGGTGACGACCACCGCGGCGATCCACCAGACGGCCTCCCACGGCCCCCGCGGGTAGCCGTCGGGGAAGGACCGCGGGTTCCACCGGCGCTCGAACCACCAGAGCAGATGTCCCGACACCACCGCGAGGCCGAGCACGATCGCGAGCAGGCCGAGCATCTGCCGCACCGGCAGCGCCCGCAGGGCCGCGAGGAAGCCGGTGTCGCGGCGCTCGCGGGCGGCGACGCGGAGGCCCGAGTGCACGATGGCGTGCGTGAGGTCGACGACCCGCTCCCACTTCTCCGTGATCGCCATCGGGCCCAGGGCCACGTCGGCCGATCCGTCGTCCAGCGCCGCGATCTCCTCCGTGAACTTCCCGACGCGGACGTACCGAGTGGTCCGGCCCAACCGCCTGGCCAGCTCCTCCCAGACGTCGATCATCGCGCCGAAGGGCCGCGCTCCCCGCCACTCAGCGGCCGCCGCGATCGGCGCCACGGCCACGCGGATCGGCGGCGGCCGGTCGTCCTCTGCGGCCCGGCCGCCCGCCACGCCGGCCGCCAGCAGCAGGACCGTGCCGATGGCGACCTTCATCGACGTGCTCCCCGCCGCGCCCGCGCGGCCGACGCCGGTCACTGCTCCAAGACCTCGGCTTCCTTGGTCTTCGCCAGGTCGCCGACCTTCCCCTCGTAGGTCTTCGTGAGCTCCTGCACCTGCTCCTTCGCCGACTCGACGTCATCGTCGGTCATGGTGCCGTCGCCATTCTCCGTGTCGGCGGCCTTGTTGGCATCGCGCCGCACGTTGCGGATCGCCACCCGCGCCTCCTCGGCGAGCTCCTTGATTCGCGCGACCATCTTCTTGCGGACCTCGGTGGAGAGGGCCGGGATCGTGATCCGGATCACGCGGCCGTCGCTCTGGGGATTGAAGCCCAGGTCGGCTGCCTGGATCGCCTTCTCGATGTCCTTGATCGTGCCGGGGTCGAAGGGCCGCACGACGATCTGGTTGGGCTCCGGGGCGCCGACGCTCGCCAGGGCCTTCATGGGCGTGGGAGAGCCGTAGACCTCGACCTTGAGCGAGTCCACGAGGCCGGGGTTGGCCCGGCCGGTGCGGATGCCGGTCAGCGAGTGGCGGAAGACCTCCACGGCCTTCTCCATGCGTTCCTCGGCGTCGAGCAGGATGTCGTCGGCGGGCATTGCGCGGGTGGCTCCGGGGCGGGCGTGTCGGCCCGCGCGCCGCGGGCCACGGCCGGGATTCTGTCACGCCGGCGGCGGCACCGGCAAGCGGCCGGCCAAGCGCTGCCGCCCCGCCGGCGGCCGTCAGCCGCCCGCGGCCCGGCCCACCGCCCGGTCGCTCACGAGCGTGCCGATGCGCTCGCCCGCCACGGCCCGCTCGATGTTGCCCTCGGTGCGATAGTTGAACACGAGGATCGGCATGCCGTGCTCCATGCACTGCGAGATCGCGGTCGCGTCCATGACCCGGAGGTTCTGCTCGCGGACCTGCTGGCAGGAGAGCTCGCGGTAGAGCACGGCGTGGGGATTCTTCTCGGGATCCTCCGAGTAGACGCCGTCGACGCGGGTGGCCTTCATGAGGATGTCGGCCCCGAGCTCGAGCGCCCGCTGGGCCGCCGCGGTGTCGGTCGTCACGTAGGGGCTGCCCGTGCCGGCCGCGAGGATCACGATCCGCCCCTTTTCGAGGTGTCGCCGTGCCCGGCGGCGGATGTAGGGCTCGGCCACGCCGTCCATGCGGATCGCCGTCATGAGCCGCGTCTGCGCGCCCAGGCTCTCGAGCGCGTCCTGGAGCGCCAGCCCGTTGATCACGGTGGCCAGCATGCCCATGTAGTGGGCCGTCGCCTCCTGGATGGCGTTGTTGCCGGCGGTGAACGAGCCGCCGCGGAGGATGTTCCCCCCGCCGATGACGACCGCCAACTGCACGCCCCGCGCGGCGGCCTGCACGGTCTGCCGGGCGATGTGGACGACCTCGTCCATCGAAATCCCACGCTCACCGGCCCGCGCGAAACTCTCGCCGGAGAGCTTGAGGAGCACTCGCTTGTAGGGGCCGGTTTCCATCGTCGACTCCGTTCAGGCCCGTGAGCGTGTGCCGGCTCGGGGCTGCCCACGCCCTCTCGCTTGACGTTCGCCTCGGCCCTCCCGGCCTCGGCTCACTGCATGTCCGCTGCGCTTCGCCATCCTGGCTGCGCTTGCTCCCATAGCCCGCTCGAGGGCATGGGCAGCCCCTCGCCTCCCCGTTGTGGCGATGCCACTCAACCGCACCTACACAGGGTCCGGGACGATCAGCAGCCGCAAGTCTGCTGCATCGGACCACACGGACGCCACCTCAACTCCCGCCTCTCGATCTGCTTCACCCACGAGGTCCGGAACGTTCAGCGGCCGAAGGTCCGCTGCAACGGGCCGCACGGACGTCACCTCAGCTCCCACCCAACTTCCAGTTGGTGACGGATTTCACCTCGAGCCCGGATGATTTGGCGAACTGGCCGACCGTCTGTTTGTCATCTTTCACGAACGGCTGCTCGAGGAGCACGCACTGGCTGAAGAAGTTCCGCAGCCGGCCCTCGATCATCTTGGCGATGATGTTCTCGGGCTTGCCCTCCTTGCGGGCAGCCTCGCTGAGGATCTCCCGCTCCTTGTCGACGACCGCGGGGTCGAGGTCCTCCTTGCGGACCGCCTGGGGGGCCAGGGCCACGACGTGCATGGCGATGTCCTTGCCGACGTCGGCGGCGTTCGCGGCGGAGGTGTTGCCCGCGATCTCGACGAGGGCGGCCTTCGAGCCGTCGTGGTGGGCGTAGCCGCCGCACGGCGAGTCGATGCGGGTGATCCGCGAGAGCTCGAACACCTCCCGCATCCGATTGAAGAGGTCGTCCTTGAGCTCGGCGAGCGTCTTGCCCGGGTGGGCCTGGCTCTTCTGGGCGAGGAGGTCCGCGGGGGTCGCGGCGCCCGGCCCGAGGGCGAGCGTCTTGGCGATGTCGTTGCAGAGATCCTTGAAGTCCTGGCTCCCGGCCACCGGCGGGCTCTCGCACTTCAGCTCGATGATCGCGCCCACGCCCTTGGCGGGATCGGCGTAGACCGCGAGCCGGCCGCAGGAGGTCTCGCGGTCCGCCCGCAGCGACTGCGTCTTGATGCCCTGCTTCCGCAGCCACTCCACGGCCTGGGCCGTGTCGCCGCCGCACTCCTGGAGCGCCTTCTTGCACTCCATCATCGGCAGCCCGGTCTTCTCACGCAGCCCCATCACGGCGGCGGCGGTGATCTCGGCCATCGGTTCATCTCCTCTGGTGGGATGTGGACGCCCCGCCGGCTGCGGGACGACACAGGCAAAACGGGCAACACGGGCACGGCAGGCATCACGTCCGGCCGACACCGGCGCGGTGCTCCGCCTCAGGCTCAGGTGGCGGGCTTCGGCACCGACCGCTTGGCGATCATCGGCCGGGCCTTGGGCTTCGGCTTGGCGGCCGTCTCGCCGCCCGCCTCCGCACCCTCGGCCGCGACCTGCGACTGCGCGGCCGTCTGGGCCTTGCCTTCGAGGATCGCGTCGGCGAGCCGGGCGGAGACGAGCTCCACCGAGCGGATCGAGTCGTCGTTGCCCGGGATCGGCAGGTCGACGAGGTCCGGGTCGCAGTCGGTGTCGATGAGGGCCACCGTCGTGATCCCCATCTTGCGGGCCTCGCTGACGGCGTTCTTCTCCTTCTTGGGGTCGAACACGACGAGGCACTCGGGCAACCGGGCCAGCGTGCGGATGCCGCCGAGGTTGCGGAGCATCTTGCGGTGCTCCCGCCGCAGCGACGACTGCATCTTCTTGGAATAGCTGCCGAAGGCCTCGGAGGGGAGCAGGGCCTCGAGCTCCTCGAGGCGGGCCAGCCGGTTGCGGATCGTGCGGAAATTGGTCAGCGTTCCGCCGAGCCAGCGCTCGCTCACGAATGGCATGCCGCACCGGGCGGCCTCGCGGGCGATCGCCTCGGCAGCCTGCCGCTTCGTGCCCACGAAGAGCACGAGGCTCCCGGACGCCGCCACCTGCTTGAGATACTTCCGCGCGCGGAGCAGGCCGCGGATCGTCTCGCGGACGTCGATGATGTGGATGAGGTTCCGCCGGCCGTGGATGTAGGGCCGCATCTTCGGGTTCCAACGGCTGGCACGATGGCCGTAATGGACACCCGCTTCGATCAGTTCCTGGGCCAGGACGTTCGACACGCGCACGCTCTCGGGATGGGGACGGGGGCGGAAATCGGGAATCCCTCACACTATCGGCTTTTTTCAACGCGTGTCAACGCGGCCCCGGCGGCGGCCGCGGCGGCTTGAATCGGCCGGATTCAGCGAATTACACTCGGCCCCTCCCGGCCCGTGTCCGCGCCAGGCACAGATCCCTCCGCTGGCCCCCTGTCCGCCCCCCCATGCCCCACGTCCTCTCG
>JBJTPA010000155.1:0-3168 GCA_046074885.1 Planctomycetaceae bacterium | reverse complement strand
CGGCGTGCCGTGGAGGCGGATGGCCGTCTCCAGGGTCTCGATCGCCATGTTGACGCCGGCGCAGAAGCCGCGCGGGCTGGCGAGTCGGACCTTCATGGCACGGTGCCTCCGGGGCGGAGCATGGGGCCGCGGCCGGCCGCCGGGTAGGCTGGTGGCGACGCCGCGCTCTGCATCGTAGTGCAGGTGGCGCCGGCCGGCCAGCGGAGACCGGCCGCGCGGGGCGGCGTCGCCCGACCGTCCTGCGCGCATGGCCATGACCTCACCGACGAGCCGGACGGACCAGGCCGCCCGCCGCGACCCGGCCGCGTGGCAGCTCGCGCGGGTGCCGCACGGCTGCGACCTGCCGGAGGCCGAGGCCTTCTGCCGCGAGGTGGCCGCCCGGCACTACGAGAACTTCACCGTGGCCACGCGGCTCGTGCCCCCGCGGCTGCGGCAGCATCTCGCCACCGTCTACGCGTTCGCCCGCTGGAGCGACGACCTCGCCGACGAGGCGGCCGACGCCGTCGCGGCCGCACGCGATCTTGGCGACTGGCGGCGGCAGCTCGACGACTGCTTCGCCGGCCGGGCCACGCATCCCGTGTTCGTGGCCCTCGCCGACACGGTGCGGCGGACCGGGCTCACGATCGAGCCCTTCGCCGACCTCATCGACGCCTTCGCCGAGGACGCCGCGTTCGACCGGGCCGGAGCGCCCGTCCGCTACGCCACGCGGGCCGACCTCCTCGCCTACTGCCGGCGGTCGGCCGACCCCGTCGGGCGGATCGTGCTGGCGCTCGAGGGCTGCCGCGACGCGGAACTCCTCGCCATGTCCGACGCGATCTGCACGGGCCTGCAGCTCGTGAACTTCTGGCAGGACATCGTCCGCGACCTCCGCGCGGGCCGCGTCTACCTGCCGCGCGAGGATCTGGACCGCCACGGCGTGACGCCCGACGACCTTGCCCTGCCCCGCGCGCCCGGGCGCGTCGCGAACCTCGTCCGCGACGAGGTGGCCTGGGCCCGCGAGCGGTTCGACGCGGGCGCGCCGCTCGCGAACCTCGCGCCGCCGGTGCTCCGGCCCGCGATCTCGATGTTCGTGGCGGGCGGCCGGGCGCTTGCCGACGCGATCGAGCGGGCCGGGTTCGACACGCTCACGCGGCGGCCGACCGTGGGCCGCGTCACGAAGCTCGCCCTCGCGGCCCGCGCCTGGTGGGCGCTGCGGACGACGCCCGGGGGCGCGGCATGACCGCCACCGCCGCCGACCACGACGCCTGCGCCGCCGTGCTTCGCGCCAGCGGTTCGAGCTTCGCCCTGCCGATCCGCCTCCTGCCCGCGGCCAAGCGGCGCGGCACGACCGCGCTCTACGCATTCTGCCGCCGCGCCGACGATGTCGTGGACGACGCTGCCGATCCGGCCGCCGCGCGGGCGGGCCTCGACGCCTTCGAGGCGACCGTGAACGACGGCCTTGCGGGGCTCGCGGTCGATGATCCCGTCGTGCGCGCGCTCGCCGACACGGTCCGCCGGTTCGCGATCCCCACGGAGTGCATCCACGACATTCTCGACGGCGTGCGGATGGACCTCGACCGGTCCACCTACGACACGTTCGCCGAGTTGCAGGACTACTGCCGCCGTGTCGCCGGCGCCGTCGGCATCGCGGCGATCCACGTCTGGGGCTTCACGTCGCGCGAGGCGATCGCCACCTCGCACGACTGCGGCCTCGCCTTCCAGCTCACGAACATCCTCCGCGACGTGCCCGAGGACCTCGCCCGCGGCCGCGTCTATATCGCCGCCGAAGACTTTCATGCGACAGGGTGCGATGCCGACGATCTGCGAGCGGGGCGGATCGGTCCGCAGTTCGCGCGGCTCGCCACACTCGAGTGCGACCGCGCCGCCGCGGCCTACGACCGGGCCGCCGACCTCGACCGGATGCTCACCACCGACGGCCGGATCGCCTTCCGGGCGATGTTCGGCGCCTACCGCGCGCTGTTCGCAGGCGTCCGCCGCGCTGGGCCGCGGATCTTCACAACGCGGCCGCGACGGTCGCGGACGGCGGTCGCCGGCGCCGTGGCGGCCACGCTCCTCCTCGGCCCGCGGCGGAGGCGGTGGGCATGAGCGCGACCGCGGCACCGCCGTCCACGCCCCGCGTCGCCGTCGTGGGGGCCGGGCTCGCCGGCCTCGCAGCCGCGGCCGCGCTCGCCGAGGCGGGTCTCGGGGTCGTGCTCGTCGAGGCCCGCCGCCGGGTCGGCGGCCGCGCGGCGTCGTTCGAGGATCCCGGCGGCGGGCTCGTGGACGCCTGCCAGCACGTCGCCATGGGCTGCTGCACGAATTTTCTCGATCTCTGCCGCCGCGCACGTCTCGACGACGCCCTGCGGCGCGATCGCACGCTCTGGTTCGTCGGGCCCGACGGCGCCCGGTCGGCCTGCACGCCGGCGCGGCTCCTTCCCGCCCCGCTCCACCTCGCCCCCCTGCTCCTCGGGATGCGGCATTTTTCCCTGCGCGAGAAGGCGGAGCTCGCGACCGGCATGCTGCGGCTCGCGCGGTCGCGGCCCCTCGGTCGCGGCCCGTCGGCGCTCGAGTGGCTGCGGTCGGCCGGGCAGCCGGAGCCGGTGATCCGGCTCTTCTGGCAGCCGGTGATCGAGAGCGCCCTCGGCGAATCGATCGACCTCGTCGATGTGGCCGCGGCGCGGAAGGTGGCCGTGGACGGCTTCCTCGCCCACCGCCACGCCGCCGACCTCGTCGTGCCGACCGTGCCGCTCGGCGAGCTCTTCGGCGTCCGGCTCGCCGACTGGCTGCGGTCGCAGGGCGTGGAGGTCCGCACGGGCGCCGCGGCGACCGCCGTCGAGCGCGACGCGGCCGGCCGCGTCGTTGCGGTGGCTGCCGGCGGCGATCGCGTGGCGTGCGACGCCACGATCGTGGCCCTGCCCTGGCGGTCCGCGGCCCGGCTCGTGCCCGACGTCGTGCCCGACGCGGACGAGGGCCTCGCCGGATCGCCGATCACGGCCGTCCACCTCTGGTTCGACCGCGGCGTGATCGACCTCCCGCATGCCGTGCTCGTCGGCCGCACGTCGCAGTGGGCGTTCCGGGGCGACGGCTCCGCACCGGGCTACTGCCAGGTCGTGATCAGCGCCTCGCGGGGCCTGTGCGACGGCGACCGCGGCCGGCTCCTCGACACGGTCGTGGCGGAACTCCGCGAGG
>JBJTPA010000154.1:0-5644 GCA_046074885.1 Planctomycetaceae bacterium | reverse complement strand
GGCGGCTCACGCCTGAGGATCAGGCGTGAGCCGTATGACGCCTGCTCCGCGCGTGGCCCAGGGGAAACCGTCCATGGGACCGGGCCGTTCAGCCTTGGCGGATTTGCCGCCTGGGCCGGGGCGTGGTACGTTTCAGGTGATTCAAGGGGCGGCCTTCTCGAACGCCGCCGCTGTTCCGCCGCCCCGGCGTTTCCGGCGGCGGGCTCGCCGCGGGCGCTTCGACGCCCTGCCGCGGGTCATGGAACGAGTCGAGCGCGACCGAGAGGCAACCCAGGGGACGACGAGTGCATCTGGACGACAGGTCGAGTCGCCCGGCGGAGCCGGGCAGGCCGGAGGGTTCGCAGGGGCGGCCCCGCCGGAGGCGTGGACGGGGTGGACGGCGGCGCGGGGGCGACGGCCCGCCGCGGCAGCACGGCGACGACCGCCGGGACGCTCCCGCCCCGCGTCACGACCACGACGATCACGATGACCGCGGCGACCGCCGGGACGGCCCGGCCGGGCATCGGGCCCCTCCGCCCGCCGTCCCCGCCGGCACGCCGGCCGCCATGGGCGACCGCACCGTCTCCGGCTTCGACGCGCTCGGCCTCTCCGCCACCTCGCTCGCCGCGGTGGACCAGGCAGGCTACACGATGCCGACGCCGGTGCAGGCGGGCCTCATCCCGCGGGCGCTGGCCGGCGTGGACGTGCTCGGCCAGGCCCGCACGGGCACCGGCAAGACGGCGGCCTTCGTGCTCCCGATCCTCGAGTTGACGACGAAGCCCGGCCGCGGCGGCGGCCCGCGGGCCCTCGTGCTCGTGCCCACTCGCGAACTCGCCGTGCAGGTCAAGGACGAGTTCGACAAGCTCGCCCAGGGCTCGCGGATCCAGTGCGTGGCCGTCTACGGCGGCAAGCCGATCAAGGGCCAGATCGACAAGCTCGCGAAGCACCCCGCGGTGGTCGTCGGCACGCCGGGCCGGCTCCTCGACCACATGAGCCGCGGCACGCTCACCTTCTCCGCGCTCGAGATCGTGACGCTCGACGAGGCCGACCGGATGCTCGACATCGGCTTCCGGCCGGACATCGAGAAGATCCTCCGCCGCTGCCCGGACAGCCGGCAGACGCTGCTCCTCTCGGCGACGGTGCCGCCGCCGGTGCAGAAGCTCGCGACCCGCTACATGCGGGATCCGGAGATCATGGACTTCTCCACCAACGAGCTCGCGGTGGAGACGATCGAGCAGCGCTACTTCACGGTCGATCCCACGCGGAAGTTCGACCTCCTCGGACGGCTGCTCGAGCGCGAGCAGCCGCGGCAGGCGATCGTGTTCTGCCGCACGAAGCGGGGCACCGACAAGGTTCACGAGAAGCTCGCCCGCCGCTCCCGCAACCCCGACGAGGTGGCCTGCATCCACGGCGACCTCGGGCAGAACGTCCGCGACCGGGTGATGCGGGCCTTCCGCGACGGGAGCGTGCGGATCCTCGTGGCCACCGACGTCGTGGGCCGCGGGATCGACGTGTCGAGCGTCTCGCACATCATCAACTACGACATCCCCGAGTTCTGCGACGACTACGTCCACCGCGTGGGCCGCACCGGCCGCATGGGCCGCGAGGGCATCGCGTACACGTTCGTCGGCCCCGAGGAGGGGCAGCAGTTGACGCGGATCGAGATGCGGATCGAGCGGCTCCTGGAGCGCGACGAGATCCCGGGCTTCGAGGCGTTCGACCGGCGGCCGAAGCCGGCCCCCGTCGAGGCCCTCCCGACCGGCGGCTTCGGGCGAACCGAGCCGCAGCCCGCCGAGGCGGCCGCACCGGAGCCGCCGAAGAAGCCGCCGGCGGCGTCGCTCCTCGGCAAGGGCCGCGGACCGAAGCGGCACCGCCGGGCGCTGTAAACGCCCTCCGCGAGGCGGCCCCATGGACGGACGCACGGCGCGGGCGCTGCATCAGAGGCTCGAGAGCCTCGCCGATGCGGGCGTGACGTCGCTGCCGCGGCCGGGTCGTGGCGGGCCGGCCCCCGTGCCGACGGCCGCGCCGTCGCCGATCGCGGTGCCGTCGCCCGCCGTCGCGCCGGTGCGGCCCGCCGATGACGCCGTCGTGGCCGGTGCCGCGGACCGCGTCCGCGAGCTCGCCGTGCTCCGCCAGCAGGTGATCGACTGCACCCGCTGCACGGAACTCGCCGCCGCCCGCACGCAGACGGTGTTCGGCGTGGGCGATCCCGCCGCCCGCCTCTGCTTCTTCGGGGAGGCGCCGGGCGCCGACGAGGACGCCACGGGCGAGCCCTTCGTGGGCCGCGCGGGCCAGCTCCTCACGAAGATCATCGAGGCCTGCCGTCTCACCCGCGAGCAGGTCTACATCCTGAACGTGCTCAAGTGCCGGCCGCCGGGCAACCGCACGCCGGACCCGGCCGAGGTGGCGAACTGCCGGCCGTTCTTCGTCCGGCAGTTCGAGGTCATCGCCCCCGAGTTCATCTGCTGTCTCGGCGCGACCGCCGCCCACGCCCTGCTCGGGACGGCCGAGCCGATCGGTCGGCTTCGCCGCCGTTGGTTCACCCACGGTGCGGCCCAGGTGATCTGCACCTACCACCCCTCCTACCTGCTGCGGAATCCCGCGGCCAAGAAGGACGTGTGGGAGGACATGAAGATGCTCATGGAGCGGATGGGCGTCGTGCTCTGACGCCCGGCCGGTTTTTCTGAAGATGCCGGTCCTGACGGTCCGATGAACTGTCGGGGTCGAGGGGTGGGGGAACAGCCGCTGACGGGGCCGCGCCACGCGCGGCCGGACGCCGGGCCGGGTCCCGGGGTCGATGGTTCCGGGATGGCCTGTGCCATGAGACGCTCCGCGATGCCGAACCCGGTCGCTGCACCGGCGTTGGCCGCCGTGGCGCTGGCCTTGGCCGCGGGCTGCACGATCTGCCCCGACCCGTTCGACTACTCGGGCCCGGTGCCGGACGGCTCCGCCCCGCAGAACGACTTCCGGGCGCGGGCCAACGGCATCGCGAACCCCGGGTCGCACCCCGTGCCGTGGCCTCCCGTCGTGCGGGCGGTGCCGCGGTCCGGGGACGAGTCGCGGGAAATCACCGTGGTCGCGGAGACCGTGGTTCGGGAAGCCGGTGACGAGGGCGCCGTGGACGAAGAAGCCGTCGACGGGGCAGTGGTCGATCATCCGGACGCAGCCGGCCCGGACGCGGCGCCGGCCGTCGTCCCGCCCGCGGTGAGCACGCCCGCGACCGTCGAGACATTCGATGACGCGGAGGCGGCCGATGACGAATCGGGACCGCCCGCGCCGCAGCCGCCCGTGCCGCTGGAGGCCTCGATCGACGAGATCCTCCCGCCGCCGGCGGCCGTCCGGCAGGAGGCCGCGCCGCGGCTCCGCGAGTCGCCGGGCTGGCGACCCCGCGGCTGAGCCGCGTCAGGCGGACCGCGCCCCGATCCGTGGTCCGGTTGCTCGCAATCGGATTGCCCGGTCGCTCCACGGGCCGGCTTCCGGTCGCGAGCGACCGGGCCACGAGCCGAAGTGATCCGCGGACCCGTGGTCCGGTTGCTCGCAACCGGATTGCCTGGTCGATCCACGGGCCGGATTCCAGTCGCGAGGCGACCGGGCCACGAGTCAACGTGATCGCGCCAGCGCGAGGATCATGTGGGCGCCGCGTCAGGCCGGCTTCACGATGCCCGGCTCCGGGATCCAGCCGTCGGGCACGACCGCGTCCTTGGGCACCACGGCCACGCCGTCGCGGACGGTGAACCGGTAGCTGTCGGCGGTGGCGTCCCAGCCGTGCTCGTTGACGATCCGCGTCCGCCGGCCGATACGGACGTTCTTGTCCACGATCGCGCCCTCGACGATCGTGCCCTCGCCGATGCCGACGGGGGGCAGGCCCCGGGCCGCGGCCGCGGCGACGTCGTCGGGTCGCTCGTAGAAGTCGTTGCCGAGGATCACCGAGTTGCGGATCACCACGTTGCGGCCGATCCGGCACCGCAGCCCGATCACGCTGTTCTCGATCACGGCCCCCTGCTCGATCACGCAGCCGTCGGAGACGAGGCTGCGGCGGACGCTCGCGCCGTCGATCCGCGACGGCGGCAGGAACCGGCCACGGGAGTAGATCGGCGCCTCGGGATCGGCGAGGTCGAAGGGGGCGTCGGTCCCGGCGAGGTCGAGGTTGCACTGGTAGTAGGAGCGGATGGTGCCGATGTCCTCCCAGTAGCCGTCGAAGGCGTGGAGATGGACCTTCTTGGTGCGGATGGCGGCAGGGAACACCTCGCGGCCGAAGTCCTGGTAGTCGGTCTTCGTGAGCAGGTCGAGGAGGCAGTCGCGGTCGAAGAGGTAGATGCCCATGCTGGCCATGAGGTTGCGGCCCCGGGCCGGGATCCCCTGCCGCTCGATCCACGCCGGGTCGGTCCGCACCATGTCGAGCTCGGCCGTCGTCTGCGGCTTCTCGAGGAATCCGACCACGCGACCGCCGTCGTCGAGCCGCATGATGCCAAGGGCCGACGCCGCCTCCTGGGCCACGGGGATGCCGGCGATCGTGACGTCGGCATTGCGGGCCTGGTGGGTGGCGAGCATGTCGGCGTAGTTCATCCGGTAGAGCTGGTCGCCCGAGAGGATGAGGACGTGATGGATGTCGGGCTGCTGGAGGTAGCGGATGTTCTGGCGGACGGCGTCGGCCGTGCCCTGGTACCAGCCCGAGTTGTCGAGCGTCTGCTGCGCCGCGAGGATCTCGACGAAGCCGCCGCTGAACGGGTCGAAGGTGTACGTCCGGCGAATGTGGCGGTGGAGGCTCACGGAGTTGAACTGCGTGAGCACGTAGATCCGCTGCACGCCGCTGTTGATGCAATTCGACAGCGGCACGTCGATGATGCGGTACTTGCCCGCGAGCGGCACGGCCGGCTTCGAGCGGTCGCGGGTGAGGGGGTAGAGCCGCGTGCCGCGGCCGCCGCCGAGCACGAGAGCGAGGACGCGCCGCACCGTCATGGATCGTTCCCTGGGGGTCGCCTGCGACCGGCACCATGCTACGGAACGCCGCGGCGCCCGCCCAGTGGCCCGCGCGGTTCCGGGCCACGGCGGGGCCCGGTCAATCGCACAGCCACCGCATCCAGCCCTCGATGCCCCGGCGGCCGGTCGCGTCCATCCAGCGGAAGATCGCCCCGGCGGCGACGAGGAACGCGGCCGCCAGCGCCAGGGACGCGGGGGCGGGCATGGCCCGCTGCCAGTGGGTCGTGACGTCGTCGGACGTCCAGGCGCCCCAGATCCACAGCGGCCAGACGTGGGCCACGTGGTGGAGGACGTAGATCGAGAGCGAGTGACGGCTGAACGTGGCGGCGAGCCGGGCGGGCCGCGAATCGGCCCCGACGCGGTCGACGAGGCGGTGCGCCAGGGGCACCGCGAGCAGCGCCATGCCGAGCGTGCCGCAGACGTACTCCGTGCTCGCCGGAAACATCGTCCAGCCCTGGAGCCGCAGCCAGTCGGGCGGCGGCTGGCCGAACCTGCGGGCCAGCACCGAGCAGGCGGTGACGGCGACGAGGGCCGCCCCGATCCGCGCGGGCCACGGCGACGCGGGCCGGCCCGGGGCCGGGAACACCGCCGGAGCGGCCGCATAGCCGGCGAGGGGGTAGGCGATCCAGGGAAAGACCGGGAAGTAGCCGACGCAGAGGAAGCCGAGCGCGACGTCGCCGAGCGT